>RFXY01000118.1 GCA_009921385.1 Pseudomonadota bacterium | reverse complement strand
TTTATTATCTTGGGAGCTAGTTATAACAAAATTAAAATTGATGAAAAAGAAGATACTATTTTTTATACATCTAAAAAATCAGCATCTATTTATAAAATCTCTCCTGCAATTGGCATTGGTGCCGAATATTTAGTATCGCCACATTTATCGCTAAGAACACAACTTAAATATACCTATTTTCAACAAAAAACAGGCAATCCTGATCTTTATCTAAAAAAAATAAACAACATAACTAATTTAAACTTTGGTGCCGCTTATTATTTTTAAAGCATAAAAGCAATAAATCTAAAAAAAATATTGCAATAAGAAAAAACTGCAATTATAATTTGTGGTGCTTGCAGGGTAAGTTAGGCAATTGCTGTTTTTGTGTTTTGCAAAAAACTCTGAAAAATAGAGGAAAGTCCGGACTCTCTTCAAGAAAAAATACCAGTTAACCACTGGCAGATCTAACTAATCTAGGGAAAGTATCACAGAGAACATACTGCCTGCAATTGTCAATAAATTTGGCAGTTTAGTCTATATAATAACATAGAAGGCGAGAGTGAAAATGTGAGGTAAGAGCTCACAAACTCTAGCAGTAATGCTAGTTTTGATAAACCCTATTTTGAGCAAAACCAAATAGAAACAGCACTAGATTTATCTAAACATTTTTCTTGAAATGTCGCTGTTTGGGTAGGTTGCTAGAGCTTGATAGCAATATCAAGCCCAGATGAATAATTGCCACCTAAAAATTTTTAGGCACAGAATCCGGCTTATTACTTATCTTGCAAGTTTATTTTTTATTCATTATGCATACAACTAATCAAATTAGGCAAGCTTTTCTTCATTACTTTGCCAAAAACGACCATCACATAACCAGCTCTAGCTCGCTTATGCCACATCAGGATCCAACCCTAATGTTTACTAATGCCGGTATGAATCAATTTAAAAACTACTTCACTGGCATAGAAATTCCTAAATATAAAAAAGTCGCCACCGCTCAAAAATGTGTGAGAGCTGGGGGCAAGCACAACGATCTCGACAATGTTGGTTATACCGCTCGACATCATACTTTCTTTGAAATGTTGGGCAATTTTTCTTTTGGCAGTTATTTTAAAGAAGAAGCCATTTTTTATGCTTGGCAATTTCTCACCAAAGAACTCGCCCTCAACAAGCAAAAATTACTAGTAACCGTTTATCACAACGATTCTGAGGCCTTTTCTTGGTGGCAAAAAATTGCCAACCTTCCTGCTGAAAAAATCATCAAAATCTCTACCGACGACAACTTTTGGTCGATGGGCGAAGTTGGGCCGTGCGGGCCGTGCTCCGAAATATTTTTTGACCACGGCGATCATATTTTTGGTGGCCCCCCTGGTAGCCAAAACCAAAATGGCGATCGTTTTGTTGAAATTTGGAATTTAGTTTTTATGCAATTTGAAAAAACCCCAGATCAACAATTAATCAACCTGCCCTCGCCCTGCATTGATACTGGCATGGGCCTTGAAAGAATTTCTGCGGTTGTGCAAGGCAAAACCGACAATTATCAAACCAGCACTTTTAATGCCATCATCAATGAAATCAACAAAATCTTAACTTAACATGCAAGTAATAGTTTTGGGTGCCGGCACTATAGGTGTTACCACCGCTTATTTTTTGGCCAAAAACGGGGCAGAAGTAACGGTTTTAGAACAAAATCAAGACAGTTCTTTGGGCTGTTCTTTGGCAAACGGCAGTCAACTTAGCTATTCTCATATCGAGCCTTGGTCGGAAAAAACCATTGCCAATTTTTTATTTTCTTGTTTCGGCATCACATCTTATGCCAGTTTTTGCGATTTTAACAATAAAGAGTTTTATCGCTGGCTATTGGCTTTTTATAAAAATTCTTTCAACGAAATTTCTTATCAAAATAGCGCCAATCTTCTAAATTTAACCATGCTTAGTAAAATTACTTTGCAAGAAATTATTGCCGATGAGCCAAGTTTAAAATTTGATCACCAACAAAACGGCATTTTGCATTTCTATCGAACCAAAAAACAACTAGATCATGCTTTAAAAAAAGCAGAATTCTATCAAAAAATCAGGCCAGACTACCAAATATTAAACACCGAACAATGCCTAAGCTACGAACCAACTTTGCTAAAACTTTTTGAGCAAAAAAAACTAGCAGGCGGAATTTTATTTTCGCAAGACGAAAGTGGCAACAGCAAGCTTTTTACTCAACAACTCGCCAAAATTTGCCAAGAAAAATATCGAGTTAATTTTCTTTACAACACCCAAATACACAACTTATTTAACAACAAAATAAAAATCACAGGCATTCACACCGATCGAGGAGTTTTTGTTGCCGACAAATATGTTTGCTGTCTTGGAGCCTATGCTAACAATTTGCTAAACGGCATCAACATCGAAACTCAAATATATCCCATAAAAGGTTATAGCTTGTCAATTAAGTGCAATCAACAACATTTGGCACCGCAAACCAGCCTCACCGACAACCAAAACAAGCTGGTGTTTAGCAGAATTGGCAACATTTTTCGAGTGGCGGGCACCCTTGAAATGTCTGGCCTAAACCACAATAACAAAAAATCGCACCTTAGTTTTTTATCGAAACAAACCAAGGAAACTTTTAGCCACTTCGGGCAAATTGACAAAGCAGAACAATGGCATGGTTTTCGGCCCTTTCGCCCCTGCGGTTTGCCTTTAATCAAACAAAGCGAGCAATATACAAACCTCTTACTAAACATAGGACACGGCCCCTTAGGCTGGACTCTAGCTTGCGGATCGGCAAAAAAATTAAGCGATATTATTTTAGTTTGAAAAGCGTTATCTCTTTATCGTGTCGTGGGATTAATATTGATTGATTTACCATCAGCAACTGTATATGCAACAGGATTAGTAACACCAATACCATTAACATTATTCAACACTGCGTCGCCAGTAACTGTTGCGGCATTTTGAAAAATCGTTTTTTGTCTAGATCCAGTAACTACACTATATGATTCTTGATCGCTTCGTTGCCAAATATGACACTGTTCTTCGCTTGCAACTTTTTGGTTAAGAGCTAAGTTTAAAAATTGAGCAAATTGTTGCTCACTAAGCACTCCATCGTCATTTGGGGTATCATATTGAGGATTATTTGTGTCATAAGCAGTCTCCAACCATGCATCCCCTTCTTTAATAAAATTACGGACATAGCGATGACCTTCTTCTTCAAGAGAACTTCCAAAACAAACTACTTGACCGTGTTTTATTATTAATACACCCGATATTTCGTTTCCACCATCAGAAGACAAACCGTATACTTTAAAACCCTCTATTGTTTTCAATTCATATAGTTTGTCATATACATCAGAATTGTCATATACATTAGAAGTAGAAGAAGTTGATATTGTTATTCCACCATCATCTGTAGAAGAGATTTGAAGAGTTGTTTCTACCCCGATTTGAACTCTGTGATAACCATCGTGAATGTCTTGGGCTGTCTGTGCAACTTGGGCTCCGAGGTTGGTGGTTTTATCTTTGAGTGTGGCGTTTTCATCTCTGAGTGCGTTAACTTGGCCTTGGAATTCTTTGAGTTCGCCTTGGGCTTGGGCAGCGTCTTGTCGGGCTTCTTTTGCAGCAGTTTTTGCAGCAGCTTCTGCACAAGATGTATGAAAATATCTTGTATCTTCATCAAACGTTAAACGTGCTAATTGATATTGAATACTAGAATAATCTGATGCAGATATGGTAGGTTTTTTGCACGATTCTTGCAAATCTGTTTGATATTTCGTCAAAATTTGCAGATGAGTTTTAGTTTCTTCACAACCTTGAATAAAACCTTCTTCTCGTAATAGATGAAATTTTGCATCAACTTTGTCA
>RFXY01000117.1 GCA_009921385.1 Pseudomonadota bacterium | reverse complement strand
TAACCGAAATATTAGTTGGATCAATAAAAATTCTTTGTGTAGTTGCAGTTGGATTATTGTTAAGAATTGTAGCAGAATTGCCACTCGATGGCTTAGAATCAACACTAAATACCACAATTTTAGTTGAAACATTAAGGACACCATCTTTTAAAGCATTTAACAATAAGGTTTGCCCACTTGCAAAACTCACCGAAGGCAAATTATTGATGCCAGAAAGGCTATAAGATGGTCTTGAATTGGTTGTTGCTTGCGATAAAGCATTGCAAGTGCCGTTATAATCGGCTTGTGTTGATCCTGAACTATTGAAAATTGCATAATTATTGATGCATTTTGGCCCAATATCTCGCCATAGTTCTATTGGATCAAATTCTTTTAGCTGAGTTGCCGAAATACTGGCAGAAGGAGTTGGTGTAGCGCCGCTTCCTCCTGCGGTTCTTCTGCCAAAAGATTGTAAAGAGGTGGTTTCATACCAAGCGGCTAAGCTGTTGATTTCACCAACAGGAGATCTGGCAGTAAGAGATCTAGCAGCATTAAGCCTAGATGCCGAAACCAAAGAACCACCCTTCATGATGCCTGTAATCAGAATGCCGATAATAAGAATTACCACCGACAATTCTAACAACGAAAAGGCTTGTTTTTTGTGTGAATTTTTTAACATAGAAATTAATCTAAAAATGGATAATTAGTATAACCTTTTTCATTACCGCCATAAAATGTTTTTCTGTCGTAGTTATTTAGAGCGGTATTTTCTAAAAATCTTCTTGGTAAATCTGGGTTAGAAATAAACAATCTACCAAATGCCACGGCATCTGTTGAATTGTTATCGATAGCTTGTTTTGCTAATTCTAAATTATAACCACCAGCAGAAATAACTGGCATTTTGCATAATTTTTTAAATATAGACAAAACATTAGGAGCAGAAGCATTAGAGGCATCTGAGCCACCTGCGGTTGATGACCTTGGTTCGATTAAATGCAAGTAGGCGATGTTTCTGGTTGATAATTGCTCGATTACATAAGAAAAAAGCCCAACAGGATCGCTATCAGACATATCGTTAAAAGTGCCATAGGGCGATAAACGAACCCCAACTCGACCACTGCCCCAAACTTTTATCACCTCATCAAGAACTTCTAGCAAAAGTCTGGCTCGATTTGTAATCGAACCGCCATAACTATCGGTGCGACAATTAGAATTGTCTTGCAAAAACTGGTCAAGTAAATAGCCGTTGGCACTGTGCAATTCTACACCATCAAAACCCGCCTCTTTGGCATTGAGCGCGGCCTGTTTGTAGCTAGCGATTAAATCAGGAATTTCGTTTAGTTCAAGTGCTCTTGGAGCGAGAATGGGAGTTGGCTTAAATTCGGCGGTATAAGTTCCGCTATTTTTGGCAGGAATTGCCGAAGGGGCAACAGGAAGTTGATTGTTTGGTTGTAAAGAAAAATGAGAAATTCGACCAACATGCCATAATTGTAAAAATATTTTACCATTATTTTTATGAACCTCATCAACCACCAATTTCCAGCCATTAATTTGCTGAGGCGAATAAATGCCCGGAGTTGCAGGATAACCTTTCCCTTGGGCAGAAATTTGAGATGCTTCAGAAATAATCAAGCCAGCACTTGCTCTTTGGGCATAATATGTGGCATTTAATTGATGCGGAATGTCGCCTGGTTGTTGAGATCGCATTCTGGTGAGAGGTGCCATAATAATGCGATTGTTTAAGGTGATATCGCCAATTTTTAACTTGGTAAATAAAGTATGCTGATTCATAAAAGTTAGTTAGTTGTTAATAAAGCCATTATCACTAAAAATTTTTTTTGTATTTTCTGTTTTAAGAAATTTTAAAAATTCTCTTGCTAATTCCATATTGTTGCCAGCGATTGCCATGGCTTGATAGCTTCTTTCTTGATCGTTTGCAATGATTCTTAAAGAATTATTTGTAGCTAATTTACTGGCAAAAATTAAACCATAACTGTCGGGGTTATCTTCTATATCGTGCAATAAAGAAGAGCGATCTTCGGGCATTTTTTCAAAAACTTTAAGATGTTTAAATTCGATGCTCGAGAGTATTTTTTTGCCATAAAAACCTTCAGAAGTATTTTCGTGATTAATAATTAAATTAAGACGATAATCATCGATAATTTTTAAAGAGTCAATCAAACTAATGTTTTCTTGCATCATATTAATGGGAAGCATTGTATCTTTTTTGCAAACCAACACCAATTTATCGCTAGTAACATAAAAAATATTATAAATATCAATCAATCCCCTTTGTTTTAAAGTGTCAATTACAGAAGAATTGGCAGAAATAAACACATCAAAAGGAGATTCATCTTCGAGATTTTTTAAAAAATCAGCAGAAGAATCGAGATTTATTGTGATGGTGGCATTATTTTTTTGTGAAAATTCTCGAGCAATTTTGATGATTGCAGATGCTAGGTTTGGATCGGAATAAACATTAATGTTTCTGGCGGTTGCAGCAAAAGAATTGTTAATTAAAAAACACATTGTAAGCAGAAAATATCTAAATACTCGCCAAATATTTAGATATTTAACAAAAATTATGTTATTTAAAAAGTGTGTTTTATTCATAAATAGGAAATTTAGCACAC
This sequence comes from Pseudomonadota bacterium, assembly GCA_009921385.1. Next base: position 1,257 of record RFXY01000117.1, on the reverse strand, counting down.
AAATTTTGCACTTCTGTTTTTATTTTTGCACACAAAAGCTCGGTTTTATCTATGCCTTCATTGGCAAGTGAATGTAAAATATCGGCAATATAATTGCCAACCAAAATAAATTCTTGCTCTCTAAAACCTCTGGTGGTGGCAGCAGATGTGCCAAACCTCAAACCAGAAGTAACAAAAGGACTTCTAGGATCGTTAGGAATGGCATTTTTATTGCAAGTAAGACCTGCCTTTTCTAAAATAAATTCTGCCTCTTTACCAGTGATATTTTGCAAAGGAGTGAGATCGGCAACCATTAAATGGCAATCGGTGCCACCGGTAGTGATGTTTAAACCTCTATTTACCAGTGTTTCTGCTAAAATTTTTGCATTCAACACAACTTGTTGGCAATATTCTGTAAAACTAGGTTGCAAAGCTTCATTAAAAGCCACCGCCTTAGCAGCAATAACATGCATTAATGGCCCGCCCTGCAAACCCGGAAAAACCGCAGAATTAATTTTTTTTACCAAATCTTCGTTGTTAGTAAGAATAATGCCACCTCTAGGGCCTCTTAAAGTTTTGTGGGTTGTTGAGGTGACAATGTCGGCAATGTTAACAGGAGAAGGATATAAACCAGAAGCAACCAAACCAGCGACATGAGCCATATCAACCATCAGCAAGGCACCTACTTCGTCGGCAATTTCTCTAAATTTTTGCCAATCAACAATTCTTGGATAAGAAGAAATGCCCGCCACAATAAGTTTTGGCTTATGTTTTTTTGCCAAATCTCTCGCTTGATTATAATCTATTAAACCAGTTTCTAGGCAAATGCCGTATTGCACTGCATTAAGCCACATACCAGAAATGGTTTTCATAGCACCGTGAGTTAAATGCCCACCTGCTGCCAAAGACATACCCATTATGGTATCTTGTGGTTGTAAAGTTGCTAAATAAACCGCCAAATTGGCACTTGCTCCAGAATGAGGTTGCACATTGGCAAACTTTACTTTAAAAAGCTCACAAACTCTCGAAATTGCAAGTTCTTCTATAACATCAGAAAATTCGCAACCGCCGTAATATCGTTTATGAGGATAACCTTCGGCATATTTGTTGGTAAAAACAGAGCCCTGAGCTTGTAAAACAGCTTTGCTTACAATGTTTTCAGAAGCAATAAGCTCTATTTGTTGTTGTTGACGAAGAAGCTCTTGAGAAATTGCAGAAAAAATATTTGGATCGGAATCTTGCAAATTATTGTTTAATTTTGTATGAAAAAGAGACATA
>RFXY01000116.1 GCA_009921385.1 Pseudomonadota bacterium | reverse complement strand
AATTGGTGCTGATGATTTTTAAAATATTGTTTCGCACATATTCTTCGGCAACAACTGTGCCAAAGCGGTTAATAGAAATATCGTAGTTGTCGCTAGCGGTGGTTGAGCCAGAGCCGACAATTTGGTTGGTTTCTAGATTTTGTAAAGTGTAGATGGTGGTGATGGTGATTCTGTTTCGCCCCGCCGCACCAGTGCTGGTGATGTAGGTTGGGCTGGTGGTGGTGGTGGTTTGTAAAATTAACAAATATTTCGTGGCGATATCGATTTTATCGGGGTTAAGCAGGTTGTATAAACTGCTTTGCAATTCCCAATCTAGTTGAGTGAGTTTTTTTTCAATTTTGATTGAGGCAAGCCGATATGCCAAAGAAGTTGATAGTTCGTGATCTTTATAAATAACTTCAAAACCACAGCCGACTAGCAAAAACAAAGCTATGAAAACTATTTTTATTGTGGTGTTTTTAATTATTTTCATTATTGAGGGCAGATTGAAGAAATGCCACAAACAACGGATGGGCAGAAAAAGGTTTTGATTTTAATTCGGGATGAAATTGCACACCAATAAAAAACTTATGTTGTGGTAATTCAACAATTTCGGGCAATTTGCCATCGGGCGAAAGACCAGAAAAAACCAAGCCCGCTTCTTGCAGTTGTTGTTTGAAATCAATATTCACCTCGTAGCGGTGCCGATGCCTTTCGTGAATTAAATTTTGTTGATAAATCTGAAAAGCCAAAGTTTTTGGTTGTAATGCACAAGGGTAAGAGCCAAGCCTCATGGTGCCACCGAGCTTTTCGGTGCTACCTTTTTTGATGGTTTTGCCAGTTTCGTCTTGCCAATGTTGCATAGTGCTAATAATGTGAGTTCCTTGCTCGTCGTTTTCGCTAGAAGTGGCGTTTTTGATGTTTAGCACATTTCGAGCAAATTCGATAACCGCCATTTGCATACCATAACAAATGCCAAGATAAGGAATGTTGTTTTCTCGGGCATATTTGATGGTGGCGATTTTGCCTTCGGTGCCATCAATGCCAAAGCCTCCGGGCACTAAAATTGCTTGTAGGTTTTTAGGTAGTTTAAGATTTTTGCCTTCTCGAGCATTAACCCATAAAAAATTTACTTTTGTTTTGAGGGCAAAGCCAGCATGGTTGAGGGCTTCAAGCAATGATTTATAGCAATCTTGGTAGTCGATATATTTGCCGACAATTGCAACATTCACAGTGTGTTTTGGGTTTTTGATGGCATCATCAATGGCGAGCCATTTGCTTAAATCGGGCTTGCTTGCAGGTAAATTAAAGAAGTTTAAAATAGCGGTATCAAGCCCGTTTTGATGATAAACAATTGGTGCTTGATAAATATTTTGGCAATCAGGGGCGGCAATTACTGCATTTGCTGGCACCGAACACATTTGGGCGATTTTTTGCAAATGTTGTGGCTCAATTATTTTTTCGGCTCGACATAAAATAATGTTGGGCTGAATGCCGATAGAGCGAAGTTCTTTTACCGAATGTTGAGTTGGTTTGGTTTTAAGCTCGCCAGCACTGGCAATGTAGGGAAGTAAAGTAAGGTGTAAAAAAGCACACTTATTGGGCATTTCGTAGGCAAGTTGCCTGATGGCTTCAAAAAAAGGTAGGGCCTCGATGTCGCCCACTGTGCCACCAATTTCGCAGAGCATAAAATCAACCCCACTGATGTTGTGTAAAATAAAATCTTTAATGAGGTTGGTTATATGCGGAATGACCTGCACTGTGCCACCCAAATAATCTCCTTTTCTTTCTTTTTTGAGTAATTTATCATAAATTTGCCCTGCGGTGATGCTGTCTTCTTTTTTGGCATCAACCCCAGTGAATCTTTCGTAGTGGCCCAAGTCGAGGTCGGTTTCTGCCCCGTCTTCGGTTACAAAAACTTCGCCGTGTTGCAAAGGGCTCATGGTGCCGGGATCGATGTTAAGATAAGGGTCGAGTTTGCGAAGTTTAACCGAAAAACCTCTGGCTTGCAATAAAGAAGCCAAAGAAGCCCCCGCCAAACCCTTGCCTAAAGAAGAAACAACCCCGCCTGTGATAAAGATGAATTTAGTTTTCATAAACTACTTACCTGCAATAATTCGGTCAACTAATTGCTTGATAGTGGGAATAAAGCCGTTGTCATAAAAAGGATCGGTAGCAAATTTATAGGCAGAGTGCCCAGAAAACATCAGTTGATTGGTGATGTCAATGTTAAAGCGAATATCTTGCAAAGTTTTTTGGATGCAAAAACTTCGTGGATCGGCTTTTTTGTTGGTGGTGTAATGCATTTCGGGCTTGTCAGACCAGTTGCTAAAACGGCACTGACTTAAACAGCCCATACAGTTGATTTGATCGTTAAGAATTTGTTGAGCCTTAGGTTTATCGACAAAAACCAAAGTTTCGTCGGGAGTTTTTAAGCTTTCGGTGAAGCCATTTTGTTGCCATTCTTGGGCTTTTTGTTGATCGGCATTTTTGATATAAACCACTCGGCCTCGGTTGCCAAAGGGTAGGGTGGTGGTAAATTCGCCTTCTGAATTGTTTTTGTAGTCGATTTGTCTTAATTCTCTCGCTTTAAGTTCTAAAATAAAATCGTTTTCGATTGCCGAAGAATAAAAGCCGGTTGGGCTAAAGCGATTTAAATAAACATCACCTTCTTTGAGGTTTCGTAAAATGTTTTTCCACTCAGAAGAAATAGGATATTCTTGGGTAAGCATTGGTCGAGTGCCAAATTGAAAGGCTATCAAACCAATTTCGGGATTGTCTAGCCAATGCTCAAAATCTTGCAAATGCCACACTCCGCCCGCCATAATGATGGGCACATTTTGCAAGCCAATTTCGTTCATAAAACTTCGAATTTCAACCACTCTTGGGTAGGGATCTTCGAAAGCATTTGGGTTTTCGGCATTAGATAAACCATTGTGCCCGCCCGCTCTCCACGGGCATTCGTAGACTACACCGCCTAATAATTCTTTGGCTTTGTGATAGCTTCTTTTCCATAAAGCACGAAAAGCCCGCATCGAAGAAACAATCGGGTAATAATGCACCTTGTATTTTTCGGCAATTTCAGAAAGACGATAGGGCATGCCAGCACCACAAGTGATGCCGTGTATTAGGCCTTTTGCCCCTTCTAAAATGCCGTGCAAAACTTGTTCGGCACCGCCCATTTCCCATAGCACATTCATATGGATTCGGCCATTATTGCCAGCAATGTCAGAAGCGATTTTGGCTTGCGAAATGCCACCTTTGATAGAATAATCTATGAGCTCTGCATGCTTTTCTCGACGAGTGTGAGTGTGGTAAACCAACGGCACTAATTGTTGATTTTCGTCGATATAATCGGCATTAACCCCCGAAAAAGTGCCAACAGCACCCGCTTTGGCAAAATGCCCTGCGGTTTTGCCGTTGGTGATGCCAACCCCTTTGCCACCCTCAACAACCGGCAAACATTCGATGCCAGAAATAATTAATGATTTTAATTTGTTTAACAATTGTAAAACTCCAAACTATTAGTAATGCTAAATTTTTGTATAATTTAAAATTATTTATTCTAAAATTATTTTCATATATTTCAACAACATTTTTTGATTATGCGAAATCTCATTTTTTTTGTGATATTTTTTTTGCTGTGTGGCAATGTTTTGGCACTTAGCCCCGAAGAAAGGCTTGCCAACCCCAAGCAAGAACAACAAGCAAGGCAAATTTTTTTGCAAGTAAAGTGCCTCACTTGTCAAGGGCAAGTGATTGAAAACTCCGATAGCGATTTTGCCTACTCGCTTCGCCAATTTATTCGAAAAGAAATTGCCAACGGCAAAAACGAAGCAGAAATTAAAACAATGCTTATCAAAAACTTCGGCTCACACATTTTAATTAGCTCGCAAAAAAAAGTCTATCTTGTGTTGATTTTGGTGCCAATACTGTTGATTTTCTTGCATTATTTAGCGAAAAGAAGGTTTTGAATTTTTCTTTTTTAGAATGGGTGGCGACCTAAGCCCG
>RFXY01000115.1 GCA_009921385.1 Pseudomonadota bacterium | reverse complement strand
AAATATACATTTACAATATTTTTATAATAATTTTTTTCGGCGAAAAATAGCTAATGGAATAATAGAAGAAATCAGCATTAGCAATATAGCCAAAGGGTAACCAAATGTTAAGTCAAGCTCTGGAAAAATTTTAAAATTCATACCATAAATGCTAGCGATTAAGGTTGGTGGCATAAACACCAAAGAAACCACGGTAAAAGTTTTGATTACCTTATTTTGCTCAATGTTTAACAAACCCAAAAAGCTGTTTTGTAGATATTCAAGCCTTGTAAAATTAAAATTGGCATGTTCAATCAAAGAATTGATGTCTTTAATGATAATTCGTAGGCGGTTTGAGCTGTCGAGCATTAAATCTTCATTTCGCAACAAAGAAGAAAGAGTTCGTTGTTTATCAAACAAAGCTTCTCGCAAAGACATTGTTAAATCTTGAGTGTCGTTGATTTTTAGCAATACTTTTTCGTCTAATTTGCGATCAAAAGTAATTTTTCGCCCGATATCGTCAACGAATCTTGAAATTAATTCGATTAAATCGGCATCAAAATCGGTTCTGGCTTCTAAAATGGCAATAAAAATTTTTGCCGGATTAATAAAAACCGTAGGAAATTGCTTAATTTTTTTGACAGTTTCAGAAATTACTCTGCTATCAAAATAACGTAAGGTAAATATGGTTTGTTCGGTAATAATGAAAGAGATTTCGTGCTCTTCTAATTTGCCGTTGCTTGGCACGATATTGACAAAAGTTGAGTTAATTTTGATAATACCAGAATTTTCAAGGTATCGCGAAGATATTTCGATTTCTTCTTGTTGTTGCCGAGTAGGAAAGTTAATGTTGTAGAATTCTTCAATTTCTTTGATTTGCAACTGAGTTGGATCTTGCAAGTCGATCCAAGCGATATTTTTTTTTAAAGAATGAAAATCGTGAAGATCGTAAAGCGAAGATATTTTTATTTGTGAATATTGGGGTAATTGAAAAATTCTAATCATTTAACAAAAATTACAATAAATTTAAAACCGGCTGTTCGATGTATAACCGAAGAGCTTTTAAAAATTCTGCCCCAACCGCGCCGTCAATTACACGATGATCGCAAGATATGGTGAAATTTACCATATTGGCAATTTTGATTTGACCATTTTCAACAATTGGTTTTTCTACAGCTCTTGACACCGCTAAAATACAGCTTTGCGGTGGGTTGACAATGGCACAAAACTGGTCGATGCCAAACATACCTAAATTAGAAATACTGAAAGATCCGCCCTGAAATTCTTCGGGTTGCAATTTGCCTTCTTTGGCTTTTTTGATTAACAATTTTGCTTCGTTAGAAATTTCTTGCAACGATTTTTGATCGGCATTTTTGATGATAGGGGTGATAAGACCGCCTTCAATTGCCACCGCCACCGAAATATCGATGTTGTTGTAAAGCAAAATAGCCTCATCGCTCCAAGAAGCATTGGCAGATGGAGTTTTGTTAAGTGCCATTGCAGTTGCTTTGATTATCATATCATTGACCGATATTTTATATTCTGGTAAACCTTTTTCGTTTGTTTGTGCCACACTATTGATGGTTGCTCTTAGTTCGTTTAGTTTATCGATGTTAAATTCGCAAGATAAATAAAAATGCGGAACAGTTTGCTTGGATTCTTGCAGTCGTTTGGCAATAACTTTTCGAACATTATTGTTTTTGATGGGGGTAATAAGTTGCGGGTTTCTTTGCGATTTTTTTGTAGCTGAATTTGTGTGATTTTGTATGGCAAGCAACACATCTTTTTTGATAATTCGAGAATTTGGACCAGTGCCAATAATGTTAAGCAAGTTAATGTTGGCATTTTGAGCGATTCTTTTTGCCAATGGGCTAGCTTTGGGGCTAGCTTTGAAGCTGTTTTCGTGGCTATATTTAGTGTCGTGAGTGAAATTTTGCTTACTAACATTATCAAAGCTTGCCTGATTCACAACACTAGCGACAACATTATTTGTTGCATCTTCTTTGTTTTGAGATTTTGTTTGTTGTTTTTTTTCTTGATAATTATTTAAAACATCTGGGTTTTCACCTTCTTCTAAAATAAGGGCGATACAGGTGTTGACCGCCACATTTTCGGTGCCTTCGGCAACTAAGATTTTGCCTAAAATTCCTTCGTCAACCGCTTCAACTTCCATGGTGGCTTTGTCGGTTTCTATTTCGGCGATAACTTCGCCTGCTTTGATTTTGTCGCCTTGTTTTTTTAACCATTTAGCAAGATTGCCTTCTTTCATGGTTGGCGAAAGAGCGGGCATTAAAATTGATATTGGCATAATGTTAAGAAGATTTTGGTTGATAACCTTTGTTTATAATAAGAGAAAGTAAATTTTCGGCTCGATTTTTAAGATTTTTTTCGGCATCGGGATTTTTGGCAATAGACTCAAAAATTTGATAAGCTTCGCTTAAATTGTTTTGAGTAATGGCAAAATAACCTCTTTGCTCGGCAATGTGATAGCGAAAAATTTTTGAACTAGATTCGAGTTGTTGCAACTGTGTGTTGATGTTATTGTTTTCGTTTGTATTTTCTTGTAGCAATAAGGTTTTTGCCAACAATATTTTTGGCAATTCTTGTAAATATAAATCGCAAGAATTGCATTTTATTAGTTGTTGATAAACTTCTATTGCCTCTTTTTTGTTAGTGTCAATAATTGCCGAAGCATATCGCAAACCAGCTATTTGCTTGATGTTGATGGGGGTTTTTTTGTTTTGATAAATATCGATTATTTTTTGTTTGGCTTCTAGCGGTTTGGTTTCTTGCAAGGTGATTGCCTGATGCAAAAGGGCGGAATATTTTTTTACCAAATTATTTTGATATTGCAAATAAGCAAAAATTATTGCCGCAAAAGCAATTAAAAACACCGCAAAAACAGCGATAATTTTTTTGTTTTGCAAAAAAGTGTTGTTTATTTTGCCAATAATGTTATGAAAAAAAAGGCTTGCTTTGTTTAGTTCGACCATATATTAATTAAAAGAAATTTGTTGTAGACAGCAATCGATAGTGTTTTGCAATAAATAACTGATTGTCATGGGGCCAACACCACCAGGCACTGGGCTTATGGCTTTGACAACATTTTTTACATTGTCAAAATCAACATCGCCCACAATTTTGGTTTTGCCAAAAGCATCAGCAACTCTCACAATACCAATATCGATAACTATCGAATTTTGATGCACCATATCGGCTTTGATTAAATTATGAACCCCAGTTGCCGAAAAAATAACATCGGCCTGCAAGCACTCGGCTTTTAGATTAAGTGTTTGGCGGTTGGCAATAGTAACCGTGCACCCTGCCAGCATTAAAAGCCTAGCTAATGGCCTGCCAACAATGTTAGAAGAGCCGATGACCAAAGTTTTTAAGCCCGCCAAATTATTGCCGTAAATTGTTTTAATTAAATGCATACAGCCCAAAGGAGTGCAAGGCACAATGGCTTTTTCTTGCCCCTCAATGTTGCCGATAGAAAGCTTGCCCACATTAACAATATGAAAGCCATCGACATCTTTTAATGGGTTGATGGTGCTGATAATGTTGGCTTGATTAATGTGTTTTGGTAGTGGCAACTGCACCAAAATGCCATGGACATTTTTGTTTTCGTTAAGCTCAATTATTTTGTTGACTAGCTCAGATTCGGAGATGTCTGAAGCCATTTTAAATTGAATAGAATTCATACCAACGGCATGGGCAGATTTTTCTTTGTTGCTAACATAAACTTCGCTAGCAGGGTTGTTGCCAACCAAAATAACCGCCAAAGTTGGAGTGATGCGGAATTGTTTTTTAATTTCTTCAACTTGCAAAGCGATTTGCAACCTCATTTGTTTTGCAATTTCGGAGCCATTAATAATTGTTGCCACCATATTGAAATATGTAAATAAATAATTTTAAAATTAAAATTTTATTGTTTATTTTAATTTTTGCAACTAATTATTTGATTTAGCCTCATTTAAACCTACTTTCGTTTTAGCTGTTCCTCGTATTTTT
>RFXY01000114.1 GCA_009921385.1 Pseudomonadota bacterium | reverse complement strand
ACACTACCCCGGCACTTCGTGCCACCCCTTCTACAGAAGGGGAATTTAGATCGAATCGTGGTATTTATTTCTTTCATATTTTTCAATCTCTCAAACCGCAATCGGCAGAAACCAAATATTTATAAGTAGTAAGTTGCTCTAAACCAACTGGCCCCCTAGCATGAAGCTTGCCTGTGGCAATGCCAATTTCGGCACCCAAACCAAATTCGCCACCATCGGCAAATTGAGTTGAGGCATTGTGCATCACAATAGCAGAATCGATTTGTTGTAAAAATTGGTTAGCAACTTGGCTATTTTCGGTGATAATGCTTTCGGTATGCGAAGAGCTGTGAGTGTTGATCCAATCAATTGCCATAGCGAGATTTTTGACAATTTTTAAAGAAACAATTTTATCGAGATATTCTTGGTAATAATCTTGAGTGGTTGCTGGCAAAATATAAGAACTTAAACTGCATGCTAAATCATCGCCCCTAATTTGACATTGTTTTTCTTGCAAATGTCGGCACAACAAAGGCACAAATTGACTGGCGATGTCTTGATCGACCAGCAAAGATTCGGTTGCCCCGCAAATGCCGGTTCTTCTTAGTTTGGCATTAAGAATAATTTTTATTGCCTTGTCAAAATTGGCATCGGCATGAACATAGGTGTGGCAATTGCCATCGAGATGCTTAAATAAAGGTATTTTGGTGTTATCGGCAATGGCAGAAATCAGCGATTTACCGCCCCTTGGAATAACCACATCAATATATTGCGAAAATTGCAAGAGTTGTTGCAAAAAAGTTCGATCGTTATTGTTGCAAAAAGCAACAATATTGCTGTCAAGGTCAAATTTTTGCAAAACTTGTCGATAAATATTGGCAATAGCAAGTGAGCTTTGATAAGAATCTGAGCCACAACGAAGCATTGCCACATTGCCCGACTTTATGGCAAGAGCAGAAACATCAGAAGTAACATTGGGGCGAGATTCATAAACCGTAAGCAAAACCCCAATCGGCACCGCGATTCGCTTAATGTTTAAACCTGTGGGCCTGTCAACATTGTAGCTGATTTTGCCAACAGGATCGGGTAGATCGGCAATTTCTTTTATAGCAAAAACAAGAGAAGAAAGGCTTTTTTCGGTCAATATTAGCCGATCAATTTTTGCTGGTTCTAAGTTGTTTTGCTTGGCTTTTTCAACATCGACATGATTAGCTTCTAAAATGCTTGCTGATTGTTTTTTTATTTCTTCTGCCACCTCTAAAAGCACTTGATTTTTGGTTGCAGTAGACAAATTGGCAATGCTTTTTTTTGCCAAAAAAGCTTGTTTGCAAAAATCAAGTGCCGAAATATGAAAATTATTAGATTTGATCATAAGAAATTGTTTCAACGAAAGCCCCGTGATGAGTGGTGGCTCCGTTTTTAGCAGAACCAACAGTTTGGGCATATTTCCAGATTGCTCCCGAATTATATTGAGTTTTTTTGGTTTGCCATTGAGCTTTTCTGGCTTGTAAAATTTCGCTTGCAACATGCAAAGTGATGTTGCCAGTTTTGGCATCGATGGTTATTTTGTCGCCATCAACAATTAAAGAAATTGGGCCACCAATCGCAGCTTCGGGGCTTACATGACCAACGCAAAACCCCCTAGTGCCCCCAGAAAATCTGCCATCGGTAATAAGGGCAACTTCTTTGCCCATACCTTGGCCATAAATTGCCGAAGTGGTTGCCAACATTTCTCTCATACCCGGACCGCCTTTTGGGCCTTCGTAGCGAATAACCAAAACATCGCCTGCTTGATATTGTTTGTTTTTTACCGCCTCAAAACAATCTTCTTCGCAGTCAAAACAGCGAGCAACTCCACTAAATTGCAATTCGTTTTCTGGCATACCCGCCACTTTTACCACCGCTCCTTCGGGGGCTAAATTGCCTTGCAAAACCACCACTCCGCCAGTTTTGGCAAGAGGTTGGCTTGGCAAACTAACCACATCTTGGTTAGTGTTAAACTGAATATTTGCCAAATTTTCTGCCATAGTTTTGCCAGTAACTGTTAAACAATTTCCGTGAATGTAGCCAGCATCAAGCAATACTTTTAGCACCATTTGCACCCCGCCAGCTTCATAAAGATCTTTGGAAACATATTTGCCACCTGGTTTCATGTTGGCAATGTAAGGAGTTTTGGCAAAAATTTTGCCGATATCAAACACATCAAAATCAATGCCACACTCATTGGCAATGGCAGGCAAATGCAACACTGCATTGGTAGAACCACCAGTGGCGGCCACAATAGTAGCAGCATTTTCTAGAGCTTGTTTGCTAACAATATGTCGAGCTTTAATGCCTAAATTAATAAGATTCATCACCGCTTTGCCCGAATGATAGGCATATTCGTCTCGAGATTGATAGGGAGCAGGAGTGCCAGAAGAACCTGGCAATGCCAAACCAATAGCCTCACTCACACATGCCATTGTGTTGGCGGTGAACTGCCCGCCACAAGCCCCAGCAGAAGGGCAAGCAGATTTTGCTAACAACTGCAAATCGGCAGAAGTCATAGTGCCGGCATCTCTTTTGCCAACACCTTCAAACACATCGACAATAGTCACATCGTTGCCTTGAAATTTGCCAGGCAAAATAGAACCGCCATACATAAAAACCGAAGGGATGTTAAGACGACACATTGCCATCATCATAGCGGGCAAAGATTTGTCGCAACCTGCAATGCCAACTAAAGCATCGTAGCAATGCCCTCTCACTGTAAGTTCGATAGAATCGGCAATAACTTCACGCGAAACCAAAGAAGATTTCATACCCTGATGACCGTTGGCAATGCCGTCGGTTACTGTGATGGTAGTAAATTCACGCGGGGTGCCGTTGGCATCTTTTACCCCTTTTTTGGCAGGTTGAGCTTGCCTTGACAAAGCAATATTGCAAGGAGCGGCCTCGTTCCAAGCGGTAACAACTCCAACAAAAGGTTTTTGCAAATCTTCTTCGCTTAAACCAGCAGGATATAATTCGGTTTGCAAATTGTAAAGCATGGTTTTTCTGGCTTCACAACCGTGTTTTTTGGTGACATATCGCGAAGGAAGATTTTGTAAATAATTGTTAGACATAATTTTATTTGATGTTAATTTTGGCCTGCTCTAAAGATTTTTCAATAAAATCTTCCACGGCTAATTTGGCTAAATTTTCGGCTAATTGCTCTTTGGCTTTTTCAAAAGGCAAAATTTCGGCTTTTCGAGTTTGTTGTAGTTGCACGATAAACCAAGAATCAACAACCGCAATTGGTTTGGTGATTTGATTTTTTTTGAGCTGTTTAAGGTTTTCAACCAAAGAAGCTGGTAAATTATCTTCAAAAACAAAACCTAAATTACCGCCTTTTTTGGCAGTTTCGGCATCAATTGAGCTTTGTTTTGCTTGTTTAGCAAAGTTGCTCGGATTTTTTAGCAATTTTTGATAAATTTCTTCGGCTTTTTTTTGATTGTCAACTGCAATATAACTGATTTTAAAATCGAGTTTATTTTTGCTTTTTTCTAGCAATTCGTTGTAGTTTTTTTGCACATTTTCGTTTGTTTTGGCGGTGCTTACTAGATGGTTATAGAGTTTTTGTTTTAAAAATTCTTGCTTAAAATTTTTGACCGCTTTTTCATAGGATTTTTCTTTCTTAAAGCCCATTTTTTTTGCTTCTTGATAAACTATTTTTTGCAAGACCATTTCTTTGATGATTAATTCTTGTTGATCTTTTTTTAAATCGCTAAATTTGATGTCTTTTAATTTTTCGCTTTTACTGGCGATTTTTTCGAGTTCTAACTGAGCTTCTGCCAAAGTGATTTGCCCTTTATTGTAGGTGGCGACAATGGTTTTTTCTGCGGTAGTTTTTTGTGAAAACATTGCACAAGAAAAGACCCGAAGGTTCATTTATAGAGGAGTGACTAATGCTAGATACAAGATATTTAGTTCGGCACAAAGAAATTTCGCAGAAAAGGAATTAAGCAATATCACAACTTATGACAATTTAATAGCAGGTACAATTCACGAAGCATTAAATT
>RFXY01000113.1 GCA_009921385.1 Pseudomonadota bacterium | reverse complement strand
GATTTTTGAGATAAAAACTTTAAAAAACGATTGCCTGTATATCCATACAGGCAGAGGCTTTTTAAATAAATAACTAGTCGTGCTATCGCAACGACAGGTTTTTAACCAAAAAGATGAAGTTAGAATGTGAAAAATCATAATGTTGTTTTAATTAGTGGAAATGGTATTGTACTTGCTAACGGCAGACATATTTTTATTGCAAGCAAAAAATTTATTTAGGTAAAAAAAATGAATAACAAAAAAATTAATCTGCATCTCATTTCTGATTCTACAGGCGAAACTATTGGCTCAATTGCCAGGGCGGTGCTTTCTCAATTTGAAAATGTCGAAACCAACGATTTTGTATGGTCTCTAACCCGCACAAAAACCCAGCTAGATAAAGCCCTAGAAGCCATAAATCAATATCCAGGCATCGTGCTTTACACCATTATGCAAGAAGAGCTTGTCGAAGAACTTCGCAAAAAGTGCCACCAACTACAATTACCTTGCATTCCAGTTTTGTCGCCTATCATTGCCGAATTTTCTAAATATCTAAACATGAATATTACTCAGGCAGTAGGTCGCCAGCATTTGCTCGATCAGCAATATTTTTCTAGAGTAGGAGCCATTAGCTACACCATCACTCACGACGACGGGCAAGCTTCTTTTGATTATTACGAAGCCGATATTATTATTATTGGGGTTTCACGAACCTCAAAATCACCAACCTCTATTTATTTGTCTTTAAAAGGCTACAAAGTCGCCAACATACCATTTGTAAGCATCGAAACCATTCCAGAAATAATTTATGAATTAAAAAAACCGCTTATCGTGGGGCTGGTTATTAACCCTGAAAAACTGGTTAATATTCGCCAAACAAGGCTAAATTCTATCGGCGAAAACAGCATTTGCGATTACACCGATATTGAAAAAATTCAAAGAGAAATCAACGAATCAAAAAAACTTTTTGCCAAATTGCAATGTCATATTATTGATGTTACCAAAAAATCTGTCGAAGAAACTTCGGCAAAAATAGTGCAACTTTTGCAAGACAAAAAACTCGAAAAAAAATAATACCATTTCCACCTAAATTCCCTGCACTAAACGAAGGAGTGGCTGGATAGTGTCGGCAAGCAGTTCTCGGATATTCCCCTTCTGTAGAAGGGGTGGATTTTTTTTGCCTTAGCAAAAAAAAGACGGGGTAGTGTCGGCAACACAGGGTAGGATCTTCTTTCGAAAACACATCGGCGATCGTCTCACAACACTACCCCGTCGACCTTCGGTCGCCACCCCTTTTACAGAAGGGGAATTTTGCACCACATTCGATCTAAATTTCCCTTTCACGGGATAGGGGAATTTAGATCGAAGTATAGTTTTAATTGTTGGAAATAGCATAACATCAAAAATTTATTTTATGATTTTTCTTGTAAATCAAAGCCTCGGTAAGATGATGGGGCAAAATTTTTTCAGATAAATCTAGATCTGCAATTGTTCTGGCGACTTTCAGAATTTTATTTAAAGATCGCATAGAAAAATCTTTTTGTTGCATATTTTCTGCCAAAATTGCTTTACTTTTTGCATCGAGAAAGCAAAATTTTTTTATTAAATCTCCCGAAATATTGCTGTTAATTTTGGCAATATTTTTCATTTCTGGCTCATGTTGATAGCGATTTTTTTGCATTTCTCTTGCTAAAAGCACTCTTTGTTTAATCGTGGCCGAATTTTCTGTTAAATCTTCTTCGTCTTCTTCCTCGTCATTTTTCTCTTCTTCCTCCTTTTCCTCTTCTTCTTGGTTTTCTTGTTCTGATAATTTTTGCAACTGCTGTTCGTTATTTTTTTGTAAATTTTTTTTGATTTTTTCTTTTTCCTTACTAAATAAATCAACATTTTCAACCGCAATAAACAAATCGATACGGTCAAAAATTGGCTCAGATATTCTTTTTTGATAATCAATGCCACATTGCGGGGCTTTTTTGCATTCTTTTTCTGGATCGCCAAGATAACCGCAAGAACAAGGATTCATCGCAGAAATAAATTGAAATTTAGCAGGATAAGAAACATGAAAATTTGCTCGAGAAATATTTATTTTGCCATTTTCTAGCGGTTGCCTTAACGAATCAATCACCACCCTTGGGAATTCTGCCAACTCGTCTAAAAACAACACTCCGTGGTGAGCCAACGAAATTTCACCTGGTTTAGCTTTGGCGCCACCGCCAATCATCGCCGGCATCGAACAAGAATGATGCACCTCGCGAAACGGCCGAGTAGTGATTAATGTGCCAGAATAATTGCCAATTACACTGGCCAACATATTGATTTCTAATATTTCAAAAACCTCAAGATCTGGCAAAATGCTAGGCAATCTTTTAGCCAGCATTGTTTTGCCAACACCAGCGGGGCCCGTCAACATCATATTATGACCGCCCGCAGCGGCAATTTCTAGGCATCTTTTTGCCCGCTCTTGGCCTTTAACATCTTTTAAATCTGGATATTCTATAACTTTTTGTAGCAATGAAAAACTAACCTCTGGCCTAGTTAATAGTTGACTGCCTTTTAAATGATTAATAATGGCAATTAAACTTGGGCTAGCAATAACATCGATATTTTCTCCCGCCCACACCGCTTCTTTGCCATTGGCAACTGGGCAAATCAACCCACAATTATGTTGGTTAGCAGAAACAGCGGCAGAAAGTGCCCCGCTTACCGCACATAAATTGCCACCCAAAGATAATTCTCCAATCATAAAAAATTTATCAACCAAATGTTGTGGCAGAACCCCAATTTCAACCATAATGCCAATAGCAATCGCCAAATCAAAATGGCTACCTTCTTTTAAAAAATCGGCAGGAGCGAGATTGACAATAATTCTTTGATAAGGCCAGCTCAAACCAGTAGACATTATAGCGGCTCGAACTCTTTCTTTTGATTCGCCCACCGCCTTATCGGGCAAACCAACAATGGTAAAACTTGGATTGCCGGCAGAAATTTTTACTTCGACATTAATAACAATTGCCTCGATGCCAACATAGGAAAAGGTTTTAGTTTGAGCAACCATATGATAAAAATTTGGGTTATAGAATAGTGGTGATAAAATTTTATTAGTTCATTTTTATTTTACAAGTAAGTTTTTTATGTATGATTAAAATTTAATTTAAAACGGTGTGAAAGTAATTTCAAAATATAAATTATAGTTTTCTGGCTTGTTATAGATAAACATATTTGATTGATGCATAGCCCAACTAGATGTAAAGCTGGTGCTAAATTTTTTTTCAACAACACTAATTTTCAAGCCAACATCAGAAAGCCTGCCAGATTTAATTTCTGCCTGCTTGTGATGATTAACATAGCCATAGTGGTGAAAAATTTCTGCCTCCACATTAGATTTAGTAAATTCAGGCAAGATTTTATCTATATTGGCTATAATTTTTTGCTGAAAAATATATCCGCTATCGCCGTTAATGATGTTTTCGCGAAAAGAACTCACCGAATTATAACCGCCAACCGTTATTTGTTCGGCACCAAAAAGTTTGCTTAAAGATTTTTGACTTTCTAATTTATGCAGCATAGATAGCGATAAAAACGGCAAGCGATGAGAAATTTCGGCATCTAATTTTAATAGACGAAACTGATTTTGAGGTAAATTTTGATTTTCATTATCTTTATTGGCATCAAAACTAGACAAACCAAACATAAAAATTGGTTTAATTTTGGTTGATAAATTATTGCTAGGTTGCCAATGATGACTAATGCTTGTTTGCCCGATGGTTAATTTTTGCAAACTGGTAGTGAGCCTAATGTTTTCAAGATAATTGACGGAACCTCTTAAAGTAAGAGAATTATCGAGGTTAATTTGTTGTTTAGTATCGTTAAAAAGCAGGCTATTAATACCAAAACCGTGTCGATAACTTTGCCCACTAAACTTGACATTTTGTTGTTTTTGATTAAAAAAACTCAATAAATAATTGTAATAAAAATAATTTTTTTGCCACATAAATCCAGTATTTGCAACCACCGAATGAAAATTTTTTGTGCTATAAATATAATCAAGATTAAAATGCTGATAAAG
>RFXY01000112.1 GCA_009921385.1 Pseudomonadota bacterium | reverse complement strand
CCAAAGCCCATAAAATCGAGAGCGGTGAGGGTGGTGAGTGAAGAAGCGATTAAAAATGGTAAGTTTGCCAAAATAATTGGCAAGGCATTTGGCAAAATATGGTAAAAAATGATACGTAAAGGACTGGCACCAAGGGCAAAACTAGATCGGACAAAATTTTGTTGTTTGAGTTTTAAAAATTCAAGCCGAATAAAACCAACCATACTTAGCCAACTAAATGCCAATAAAATTAACAGCAAACTAAAAAAACTAGGAGTGATAAAAGCAGAAAATAAAATGAGTAAAAACATTGTAGGCAAACTAGACCAAATTTCGCTGAATCGTTGCAACAACAAATCGACCCAGCCAGCAAAATAGCCTTGCACCGCCCCTAAAACAATGGCGATCGTCAACGAAAAAAAACTTAATAAAAGAGCAAAAGTAAGAGAAATTTTGGTAGAGTAAAGTAGCCTAGACAACACATCTCTGCCCCAATCGTCGGTGCCAAGCCAGTTTTGTGAGCTTGGTTTTGCTGGTGCGGGCTTGGGATTGCTTAAACTAAGAGTGTCAAAAAAATAAGGAATTGGTGGCATAATTAACCAACCTTGTTTTTTGATGAGGTTTTGGGTGGCGGGGTCGAGATAGTTGGCGGTGGTGTAAAAACTGCCACCGAAGGCGGTTTCTGGCAGGTTTTGCCACAGCGGAAAATAGAATTTATCTTGAAATTTTACGAGTAATGGCTTGTCGTTGGCGATGAAGTTTGAGAGCATAGAGATGGCAAAAATCGCAAGCAAAATAAGCAGGCTGTAATAGCTTAATTTTTGTTGTTTAAATTTTTGCCATTGGTGGTTTAACATAATTGATAAAATTTTTATTTTTTATCAATTATTTTTTGCAACAAAGTGTTGATACGATGCCATTTTTTGATAGGTAGGCTCGGAATGCCCGCCACCACTGCACAAGTTTCGACATCTCTCATTACTCCTGTCATGCCAGCGATTTTCGCAAAATCACCAATCGTGAGATGGCCAGCAATATTTGCCCCACCACCAATTTGCACAAATTTGCCAACGGTAGTGCTACCTGCAATTGCCCCACAACCCGCCATTACCGTGCCTTGATTGATAATAACATTATGAGCGATTTGACAGAGATTATCTATTTTGACATCGTTGTAAATAATGGTGTTTTCGATAGCTCCGCGATCGATGCAGGTGTTGGCACCGATTTCGACATTGTTACCAATTTCAACAATGCCAATTTGCATAATTTTGTGATTAAGACCATTGTGGTGGACAAAACCAAAACCATCTTGCCCAATTTTTGCCCCGCTATAAATTTGACAATTATTGCCGATGATGGCAAAACTAACTGTGGCATTAGCATTGATGGTGGTGTTGTTGCCAATGATGGTGCCATCTAAAATGCTAGCATTTGGGCCAATAAAACAATTTTCGCCGATTTCAACATTTTTGCCAACATAGGCGGTGGGGGCGATGATGGTGTTGCAACCAATTTTGGCAGTGTGATGAATGTGTTGTGAATCAAAATTATTAGGAATGATTTTATAAAGTGCAGAAACCAGCAAAGAATAGGCATAATAAGGGTTGTTATGCACTAAAGCAATAGTGTTTTGCGGTAGCTTTGTTAGATATTTTTCGGAAACCAAGCAAAAACCTGCCTGAGTATTGCTGATTGTGTCTAGGTATTTTTCAGAAGATAAAAAAGCAAGCTCGGTGTTTGAGGCATTTTTGAGAGTGTTTAAATCGGTGATAATGGTTTTGCCATCGAGCACTTTGTGGCAAGAACAGCCAGTAAGGGCGATGACTTGATCTAAGGTGAAATGTAAAAAGTTTTTTTGAAAAAATCTGTTGCGGTAAGTCATTTTGAAAAAAAATTATTGTGTTTGATGTAGTGGACGATAATAAATTTCAGAAACAAATCGATGCCCTTTTTCGCCTCTTTTAAGTTGCACAATTATATCGATAACATTGTTAATATAAGAAACAATTTCGCTAGGTGCCAAGCCTAAACCAGCTTGCATTACCATCATTTTTAGTTGTTCGATAGCCATTTTTGGAGTGTCGGCATGCAAAGTAGAAATAGAACCTGGGTGCCCTGTGTTGATGGCTCGTAAAAAACTAAATGCTTCTGCCCCCCTTAATTCGCCCACAATAATTCGTTCGGGGCGAAGGCGAAGGCAGGCTTCGATGAGATCTTGGGTGGTGACTTTTGCCCTGCCTTGCGAGCCTTTAGAAGCAAGAAGATGCACTCTGTTTTGATGATTAGTAAGATCAATTTCTCGAGCATCTTCGACGGTTATAAGCCTTTCGTGGCTTGGTATAGATCGCAAAACAGCATTAGAAAAAGTGGTTTTACCAGTTGAGGTGCCCCCAGAAATGATGATATTTTTTTTAGAAATTACAGCATGATGAATAAATTCTTTAATGCGGTTGAGTTTTAGTAGTTTTAGTAAAATATGTTGATTTTCATCTTCGACTTCTTTAATTAAGGTAGTGTTAAACATACCGAGTTTTTCATAGTCGTTGAGAGTCCATTTTAAAACTGAGGGTTTTCTTATTGAAATAACCACACAACCAGCCTCGCAAGCAGGTGGAAAAACCACTTGAATACGAAAACCATTAGGAAGAGTTGCCGAAAGCAAAGGCTCTTCTTCGCTCACTCGTTGCTCGGTAGATTGGGCAACTAACCGAGCCAAAGATTTGAGATGCTCAACATCAAAACCCGGAAGATCTTGCCGATAAGTATCGCCAGCAATTTCAACCCACACCTCGTTTGGCCTGTTGATAGAAATTTCGGTCACACCTTCTTTGTCGAGAATTTGCTTAAGAGGTAGCAAAAATGAATCAAGAGCAGCTACACTAGTCATGGTTAAAAATTAAAATAAATTCCAGTTAACATTATCAAACCTTTGTTGTTAATGTTGTTTTGGTTGGCAATGTTATTTGCCTTTGATTGATTAATTTTAAAAGAAAAATTTGTAAATTCAATATAAGATAATAAATTTTTTTTAATTTTATAATCAAGACCAAAAGAAGTGGCGGTGTAGCGATTGTTTTGTAAATTGCTGTTAAAATTAGTAAGACTAGCACCAACTGGCCCAAAAGTATAAGCTAAGCCGTGACTATAATAATAGGCATTGCCAAATTTTTTTGCTGATTGACAAGTTTGTTGTGCAAAAAGCAAATTAGCTTGATAATTACAAGCATAAATGCCATTTTTTGCTTGTAAAGATTTGCCCCAAAAACCATAAGAAGTGGCGATTTTTATGCCAAAATAACTCACAATTGCTCCAAAATCGTAGCTGTTGAGATTGTGTAGGGCGATTTTTTGCTGTTTGTTGCTGATTTTTCCTTGCTCGGTTGTGGCAGATAATTTGAGATTGAGATTTTCAAAATCTTGCTCGTAAAGCCAAGCAAGGCTGATAATTTGCTTGATTGGTAATAAATTGAAGTTTTGATTGGCATTTTGAGTGAAGAAGTTTTTTTGAGTATTAAAAGTGTAGCTCACCGCGAGCTGATGGTTTTGATATTTTGGCAAAAAATAGCTGATTTTGCTGGCATCTTCTAGGCCGTCAAAAGAGTTGTCTTTTAGGCCTCTTTGCTTGGTTTGTTGAAAACTTCTGCCCTCGCCACCATGCCCAATTGGCGATTGCGAAAGCAAAATAAAATTTGGAATTTTCAAATAAGGATCGTGATTATTTTTTGGCATTGGCAAGTTGAGGTGTTCTAGATATTTGCCGTTGATACCACCTGCTCCTCTGGCTATTTTGGCGGGATTTTGTTTGAGTTGCTGGTTGACCGCCAAAAAATTGCCAAATTCTAGTTTGCCAAAATCGTTTTTAACAGAAAAAAAAGTTTCGTCTAAAATTGGAGAAAGATTTTGATGATTGGTGTTGTAATTGCTTTCTATTTTAAAATTAAGAGTGGTTGTGGTTTTGCCAAAAAAATGGCTGATAAAATTTTGTTGAGGGCGAACCCACACATAGCCATCAACCCCCAAAGCAGGTTTTGGCGATAGATAAACTTGCTTTGGGGCGGTGAGTGAAAA
>RFXY01000111.1 GCA_009921385.1 Pseudomonadota bacterium | reverse complement strand
CACAAATAAAGCAAAGCATAAAGCAACATCGAGCCATGGCCTGCCGAAAGCACAAAGCGATCACGGTTTGGCCATTTCGGCTGGTTTGGATAAAATTTTAAGACATCGGCAAACAAAACGGTGGCAACATCTGCCATACCCATAGGCATACCTGGGTGCCCAGAATTGGCTTTTTCAACGGCATCGATAGCTAAAAAACGAAGACAATTAGCAAGTTTTTGATAAGACATGAAATATAAAGTTAAATTTTAATTGCAATATAATTTGTTAGTAGTTAGCATTGTAGTGCCATGGCTTTATGATAGGTTTTTTGCATTAAAAAACTTCACATAACAAGCCAACTTAACATAGCCTAGGTAAAGAATATCAATATTTTTTTTGAAAGTAAAGTTTTAAATGATATGAAAAAAAGCAAAAATACCACAAAAAAAAGCTTTTCTCCGCTATTTCGGCTTTTGCCAAACATCGTTACTCTTACCGCTCTTTGCTTGGCACTTACCGCCATTCGCTTTTCTTTTGCTCAACAATATTTAATCGCGGTAAGCCTTCTTATTATTGCAGGGGTGCTTGATGGTGTTGATGGCAGATTGGCGAGATTTTTCAATTCAACTTCTGATTTTGGTGCCCAACTCGATTCGCTAGCCGATTTTGTTAATTTTGGCATTGTTCCTAGTTTTATTATTTATTTTTGGCTTAATTCTTATGGCGAAATCTATGGCCTAGATTGGGCGATGGTGCTATTTTTTGCAGTTTGCACCGCCATCAGGCTGGCTCGATTTAATGTCGACAATTCTAAAGAAGCACCAAATCCTATTTTAGAAAAATATTTTTTTAAAGGCATTCCTTCGCCTGTCGGAGCAGCTTTATCAACATTGCCGATGGTTTTATTATTTGAATTTGGCGAAGGTTTTTATTGCAATCAAATTTTAGTAATTTGCTATGTTATGTTAATTGCTGGCCTTATGGCAAGTAAAGTGCCAACCATTTCTATTAAAAAAATTCCTATTAAAAACAAAAATATTCCGCTCACTTTGTTAATTATTGGGTCAATCATTATTGGCCTTATCATCAAGCCTTGGCTTACTTTGGCAATTATTGGCATCACTTATTTTTTTTCTATTTTTATTACCACCTTTTTTTTCATCAACATCAATAAAAACCACCCAAAATTATGATAAAAACCTTTGTTATCAACGGTCCTAATCTCAATTTATTACACTTGCGAAACACCAAAATTTATGGCGAAAATAGCCTAGACAAAATAAAGCAAAAATGTTTAGATCTAGCCAAGCAACTCAATATCGATCTCGACTTTTTTCAATCTAACCACGAAGGCGAAATAATCAACCAAATACACAAAGCCATCAATGCCAAGGCACAGGCAATCATCATTAACCCCGCAGGCTACACTCACACTTCGGTTGCCATTGCCGATGCTTTAGAAATTTTTACTGGCTATAAAGTTGAAGTGCATTTATCAAATATTTATCAAAGAGAAAGTTTTCGCCACCATTCTTTTGTAAGTCCGGTGGTTAACACCAGCATTGCTGGGTGTCAAGAGTTTGGCTATTTACTGGCTCTGCATAGCATTGCTTATAATGTAAATTAGTTATGTTTGAAAAATATAAACAGCTCAGCGATCAGCAAAAAATAATTAAGCTGTTATTTTTTGTTTTTATCAGCAAATTTATTTTAATTGCCTGCTACGATTTTTATTGGATCTCCGAAGCTCGATATGCTACAATTGCCATGAGAATGGCACTTAACAACAACTATTTAATGCCATTTTTTTCGCCAGATGAGCCATTTTTTGGCAAACCGCCCTTGGCTTTTTGGGTTTCTGCTGTTTCTTTTGAGCTTTTTAATTTTAGCGAATTTGCTGGCAGATTACCTCATTTTCTAGCATTAATCTTAACTTTGATATTTGTTTTTGTTGCAACCAACAAAATTTATAACCAAGAAGTGGCAATATTTAGTGTCTTAACCATTTCTGCCACTCTTATTTGCTATGTTTTGCCAAGTGTCATGACCGAAAGTTTTTTATTGCTTGGTATGACCATGATTTCTTGCTCTTTTTGGTTGCAAATCAACAGCGATAAAATTAAAAATTTTTATGGCTATTGTTTTTTTATTGGCTCGGCAATCGCAATGTTAACAAAAGGTTTTGTTGGTATTGCTTTTCCTGGTTTTGCGATTTTTATTTATCTTTTAATTAGCAAAAGATGGCGAGAATTTTTTCAAAAATTTCCGATAATCGTTGGTGCAACTATCTTTATTGGCTTATCTTTGCCATGGTTTATTTTAGCAGAAAAAGGCTATCCAGGTTTTTTAGAATATTTTATTTTAGGAGAAAATTTTCAACGATTTATCAATCCAGGTTGGCAGGGCGATCGCTATGGGCATGCTCACAAAGTTTTTTTTGGAGCAATTTGGGCTTTTTTAATCATCACTACCTTGCCAGTTTGGCCGGTTGTGGCAAGGCACCTTGGTTTTGCAAAAAATTTTCTCAAAAAAGAATATAACTTTTTGTTAATTTCTTTTTTAGTTCCCATGTTTATTCTCACTTTTATGCGAAATATGATTGGCACCTATGTAATTTATGCTCTTGTGCCATTTTGTATTATGATAAGCATCATCATAGCAGAAAAAAAATTAATAAAGTCAGCACTTAAACTTACTTATTTTACTTTGGCAATTCATCTTATTTTAATTTTTGCTTTTTATATCAAGCCAGATTTTTTAATTAAAAAAATTAATCACGAAATGTTTCTTGCCAAACCAATTTCTATTATTGCTAGAGAACAAAATTATCGTGTCTACCTGTTATTAAACAACACCAAAAAAATTTTTGGTCTTTATTGGTTCACCAAAGATAAGATCAAAACTATACAAGCAG
Source organism: Pseudomonadota bacterium (assembly GCA_009921385.1). Next base: position 1,177 of record RFXY01000111.1, on the reverse strand, counting down.
AAGATATTTTATCTATCTCCTCTCAAAGCGATCTTGCTTTAAAATTTTTAATCATAGACAGCGGAAATTATGAAAAACTAAATTTAAATCAGCAAAAAGTGCTAAATAAAATCGAATGTGTAACAGAAAAAGATAAGTGTTTATATGAGATTATTTCAATCTAAATTTCATTTTCTTCATAATTTTTGGCAAAAACTATCGGTAAATCAACAGCAAAAACTGCTTTTTCTTGTTGTTGGCGGTTATAACACTGTTTTTGGCTATTTATTATTTTGCTTGTTGCAAATTGGCTTGCAAGATCGCTTGCATTATTTAATAATCTTAACTATTAGTCATTTTCTTTCGGTAATTAATTCTTTTTTAAGTTTTAAAGTTTTTGTCTTTAAAACCAAAAATAATTGGCTTTTTGAATACTGCAAAGCGAACTTGGTTTATTTATTTTATCTAGCCAATAATTTTTGGCTTTTGTGGCTTTTGGTTGATATTTTTCATTGCAATAAATTTTTGGCTCAATTATTAAGGTGCTTACTTTTCCCGTTTCCATTGTGACCTTTGGTTTATTTGTCTTTGTTATCAATGCTGCGATGCTTGCTCTCACAGCGCGATGGAGCGATAAATTAGATGTCACTGGATTCTGGTCAGCGCTCTTTGCCTCTCTCATCATTAGCGCAATAACCACCATTGCAAAATCAAGCAAGAAGTTGGTTTAGCGCTGAATCCTTTTGTCACTGTGAGCCTAGGGGGAATCCTGGGCTCGCTACTACGTTGGCAAATTACAGAGAATACGAATTCATTATCACTTGCAGTATTTCTTGTTAATCAACTGGGAGTGCTTGTGGCTGGGGTGATTGCCTATCGCGCTCAAAGTAGCGAATCGATACGGCTTTTCTGGATCACAGGTTTTGCTGGCGGATTCACCACCATGTCATCGCTTGCCTGTGTTCTGAGCGATGCAGCTCCACTCGTTGGTTTCGGTTATGCGCTCGCAACGCTGTTGACTTCGCTAGCGATCCTGAAAATTCTGCAATCGCGGAGCCACACATGAGATTGTTGCTATTTATTGTGGGCGCCGGGATTGGTGCACCGCTTCGCTATGCGATCGATAAAATTGCAAGAGCTAGAAGCGAGTTCCCACTAGGAATTCTCTTTGTGAATGTAGTGGGCTCATTTATTTTAG
>RFXY01000012.1 GCA_009921385.1 Pseudomonadota bacterium | reverse complement strand
TAACATCGATGTTTTTATAATTTTGTGATATTTTTAGAAAGGGTCATAAGAATTGGTGCCTTTATAATAAAATCTGTTTCGGCAAACATTGCATTTTGAGGTTTTGGCAAGAAAAAGCTCAATTGCTCTTGGTTCTTTTAAGCAAATAAAATAGGCGGCCCCTTGCAGGGCGGGCATTAAAATAAGCAAAATTTTAAAGCTGTTGGTTAAAACATATGCCAAAAGACAAGTCATAATGTTTAAAACCGTAAAAACATAGCTCGCTCCAAACAACATTGGTGGGCGAGTGAGCCCTAGAAATAAAGAATCGGTGCCAACACTACCTGACATAAAAAATTAATTAGTTGACAATTACTTGCTTAAATCTAACATATATATTTTTAAAAAACAACTAATTTTTTAATATTTTTATGTCATTTATCGCTAATTCGTTAAGTAATATCAAACCTTCGCCAACCATCGCTGTTTCTACTAAGGCCGCCGAGTTACAAGCTATGGGCAAAAACATTATTTCTCTTGGCATGGGCGAGCCAGATTTTGATACCCCTGAAAACATCAAACAGGCCGCCATCAATGCAATCATTGCAGGCAAAACCAAATATACCGCGGTTGACGGCACTAAAGAATTAAAGCAAGCTATTTGTGAAAAATTGTTGCGAGAAAATAATTTAGTTTATGCACTAAGCGAAATTTCGGTAAGCACCGGGGCGAAACAAGTTATTTATAATGCCTTTCTTGCCACTCTTAACAAGTTTGACGAGGTTATTGTTCCGGCTCCTTATTGGGTTTCTTACCCCGATATGGTTTTGTTGGGTGGCGGAGTGCCAGTGGTGGTTGATTCTTCTGTCGAAAATAATTTTAAAATCACTCCTAGCGATTTGGAGAAAAAAATTACCAACAAAACAAAATGGCTAATTTTAAATTCGCCAAGCAATCCAACTGGTTCTTGCTATTCTGCTTCTGAGCTTCAAGCCTTGGCAGAAGTTTTGTTAAAGCATCCGCAAGTTCATATTTTAAGCGACGACATCTATGAGCACTTGGTTTTTGACGACACCCAGTTTGCAACCATGGCCAGTGTCGAGCCAAAACTAAAAGATCGCATTTTACTTGTTAATGGTGTTTCAAAAAGTTATGCCATGACGGGTTGGCGAATTGGCTATGGAGCTGGTCCAGCAAAATTAATTAAAGCAATGGCGATCATTCAATCGCAAAGCACTTCTTGCCCAAGTTCTATCGGTCAAGCGGCCGCCACCGAAGCCCTAAACGGCACTCAAGAATTTATCAAACCAAATGCCAAATTATTTGAAAACAGAAGAAATCTAGTTGTTAAAATGCTCAACAGCATAGATGGCATTGATTGCAACACTCCTAACGGGGCTTTTTATGTGTTTCCTTCTTGTCGTGGCCTATATAACAAAACTACTCCTCAAGGTTTGGTTATTAAAAACGATAGCGATTTTGCTTCATATTTACTTGAAGAAGCCTTGGTGGCGGTGGTGCCAGGAGTGGCTTTTGGAGCCGAAGGTTTTTTTAGAATATCCTATGCCGCTAGCGACCAATTTTTGATTGATTCAATGCAAAGAATTATCAATGCTTGCTTGAAATTAAAATAATTATTATGATTTTAGTGGTTGATATTGGCAACACCAATATCGTTTTTGGCTTATACCTAGATAAAACTTTATTGCACAAATGGCGAATTAATTCTGATTTGCAAAAAACTGCCAACGATTATGCCATCGACATTATTGAGTTGTGCTTGCATCATCATGTTGATTGCTTGCAAATTAATGGTGGCATTATTTCTTCGGTGGTGCCTAGTTTAACTAGCAAAATAGAAGAGGCAATCAAAAAACTCGGCAGTTCGCAACTTTCTGAAAAAATTTTCTTACTTGCCAATTTATTGCCAAAATTAAATATCGATATTCAAGTTAGCAACAAGGCAGAAGTGGGGCAAGATAGGCTGGTAAATGCCATTGCCGGCTACCACAAGTTTGGTGGCAATCTTATTATTATCGATTTTGGCACTGCCACAACTTTTGATGTAGTCGGCAACAACGGCGAATATCTTGGTGGCATTATTGTTTGCGGGGTCAATTCGGCACTTAAATCTTTGCACGAAAACACTGCCCAACTGCCTAAAATAAGCATCAAGCCTCAAAAAAAAGTGATTGGCAAAAATACTTTTGAAGCCATGAATTCTGGCTCTTATTTTGGCAATATTGCTTTGGTTAATGGTTTAGTTCTGCAAATAGAGCAAGAATTAAATATTACAGCCACCAAAATCATTACAGGCGGTATGGCAGAAATTTTTAAAGATGTCTGGCAAAACACATATCACTATCAACCAAACCTTATTTTAGAAGGTCTTAAAATAATTTTTGATAAACAATAATTTATGTCATTTACCCAAAAACTTAGTGCAATTGTTAATAAATTTGTTGAATTAGAGCAAAAACTACTTAATCCTTCTGCTCTGGGCAATTCTTTTGCCAAGCTCTCTAAAGAGCATTCCGATATGACAGAAGTAGTTGGTTTAATTAGGCAATATCAAAAATCTCAACAAGAGTTGCAAGATATTTCGGTTTTGCTTTCTGGCGAAAAGCCCGACAAAGAAATGCAAGATATGCTGGTTGAAGAGCAATATGCTGTTCAAAAAATTCTACCTGATCTCGAACAGCAAATAAAAATCGCTTTGTTGCCTAAAGATTCTGCCGATGAAAAAAATGCCATCCTCGAAGTAAGGGCAGGCACTGGCGGTGAAGAGGCCGCCCTTTTTGCCTATAAATTATTTTTTATGTATCATAAATATGCCGAAAGAAATCGTTGGAAGTTTGAAATTTTATCAATATCAGATACTGGCTTGGGTGGCTACAAAGAGGCTTCGGCAATCATCTCGGGCAAAGGAGTTTTCGCTCGATTAAAGTTTGAATCTGGGGTGCATAGAGTGCAACGAGTGCCAGAAACCGAAAATTCTGGGCGAATACACACCTCGGCCGCCACTATTGCCGTTTTGCCCGAAGCCGAAGATGTTGACATTCATATTTCTGAAAAAGATTTAAGAATTGATGTTTTTCGTTCTTCTGGTCCGGGCGGGCAATCGGTTAACACCACCGATTCGGCGGTGCGAATCACTCACTTGCCAACAGGGGTTTCGGTTTCAATGCAAGACGAAAAATCGCAAATCAAAAACCGCGAAAAAGCTATGAAGGTTTTGCGATCTAGGCTTTACGAAGCCGAAAGGGAAAGGCTCCAAAAAGAACGATCACTCGAAAGAAAAGAGCAGGTTGGCACTGGCGACAGGAGCGAAAGAATTCGCACCTACAATTTTCCGCAAAGTCGTGTCACCGACCATCGCATTAACTTAACCGTTTATCGCCTCGAAGACATAATGTTAGGGGATCTCGATGAATTTATTCAGGGGCTTATCGCCGAAGATCAGGCGAAAAAATTATCAAACAGTGCGATATGATGTTATCCGCCAAAACAGCAAAAAAACTCAAACTTTGTGGCTTTACCGAGCCAACTAGTTTGCAAGTTGCCATTGATTGCGGGGTTGATTTTGTTGGTTTGGTTTTTGTGCTTAATTCTGTCAGAATGGTTAATGCAAAACAAGCTGATGTTTTGGCAAAAATTATTCCTGCCAATGTTAGCAAAGTGGCGGTGGTTAATGATTTATCTATACAATTTTTGCAGTTAATTTGGCAAGCATACAAGCCAGATTTTTGGCAAATTCACGGCAATTTTGCTTTGCAAGATTTGTTGTTATTAAAAACCCAATTTCCACAAACCAAAATTATTTCTGCTTTTAACTTGGCATCTCACAGTGATTTAGCCAAAATTAACACTTTTTCACAAGTAAGCGATTATTTTTTGCTCGATTCGGCTTCTTCTGGTGCTGGCAAAAATTTTAGTTGGCAGTGGCTTGAAAAAATACAACTCAATAAACCAATTATTTTAGCTGGTGGCATCAACTGTGACAACCTTGCCGAAGCTTACAAAGTGGCAGATATTCTTGATATTTCTTCTGGCATCGAAGAGCAACGAGGTATAAAATCGGCAATGCTAATCAGGCAAACCATCAATTTATTTAAAAACCTATGCAATCACAACCTTCGCTAAACGATTTTATGCAACAACCAGCAAGTGTTGCAGGAGTGAAAAAAATTATTTTAGTTGCTTCGGCAAAAGGCGGGGTTGGCAAATCAACCGTGGCTGTTAATTTGGCAGTAAGTTTGGCTCAACAAGGCATCAATGTTGCCTTGGTTGATGCCGATATTTATGGCCCTTCGGTGCCTCATTTGCTAAACTTAACGACTAAGCCACAATTGCAAAACAATTTATTGTTGCCGTTGATTGCCTACTCCATCAAATGCATTTCGATCGGCTCTTTGATTGATGCTAATTCTGCAGGAGTGTGGCGCGGGCCGATGATAACCAAAATTTTATATCAATTAATCAGAAGTGTAAATTGGCAATTCGATGAAAAAAAAGTTGAGGTGATGATTGTTGATATGCCTCCTGGCACAGGCGATGTTTATTTGAGTATGGCAGAAAAGTTTCCGATTTTTGGAGTGATTGGTGTTTCTACCCCACAGCAACTGGCGGTGATTGATTTGGTAAGATCTCTTGACTGTTTTGAAAAGTTAAAAATTAAAGTTTTAGGCTTGGTCGAAAATATGTCTTATTTGTTAAACAATCAACAAGAAAAACAATTTATTTTTGGCGAAAATAGCTTGCGACAATTGGCAAAACAGCAACAACTCAATATTTTGGCAGAAATTCCTATCGACCCCAACATTAATCTGGCTTGCGACCAGCAAATTCCGGTAATAATTAAATTTCCACAAACCATTGCTAGCCTTGCTTTTATGCAACTTGCATCTAATGTTATGTCATTGCTATAACCAAACTTCGATCTAAATTCCCCCTAAATTCCCCCTAAATTCCCCTTTTGTAGAAGGGGTGGCGACCGAAGGTCGACGGGTAGTGTTGGGAGACGATCGCCGATGTTTTTTCGAAAGTAGATCCTGCCGTGGCTTTCCAACACTGCCTTGGTCTTTTTTGCTATCGCAAAAAATGATAATAAAAATATAAATTTATAAAAAAATACTTGACAGCAAAAAAAAATAGAATGCCAAAACTATATTAATTTATTTTTTTTATTATTATGTATAAATCTTGTTTTGACGGAATCTTATCTTGTCTAAATGGATCATCTTTGCTATCGAGTTGTTTTTATCCCCCAGTCCAATCCGATAGCGGCCATAAAACTCTTGCTAAAGCTCGTGCTGAAATTAAGTCGCGGAACTATGATGCATTTTGCACCAATGATCCTCGTAAAAGTAAAAAACAGATGAATTTAGTTTTATTTTAGTTGAATTGCCTTTTCCTCTTGAAAAATTTGTAAAAGTCCCGCCCAATCAATCTGATATTGTGGATGTTCCAGAACCTGAAGTAGCTGTCGAACGGGTTGACCACATTGTTGTAAGTGGTAAAGAAGAACGAGTTTCAATCGTCTAAAAAAACATAAAAAAAGGTGCCTCTGAAAGTTTTTGGCTTTCAAAGACACCTTTTAAAAAAAAGATAAGTTTAGTAGTTTTTTTACTTAAAACATTCCGCCACCAGGCATGCCAGCTGAAGCTGGGTGAGCATGGGCATTTTCTTCTTTTTGCTCAACAATAGCACATTCGGTGGTGATAAATAAACCAGCAACCGAAGAGGCATCTTGTAAAGCAGTTCTAACTACTTTGGTTGGGTCGATAATGCCAGCTTTAAACATATCGCAATAAACATTATTTTGAGCATCATAACCATAGTTTTGTTCGTGCTTAGAAATAATTTCGTTAGCAACAACAGCTCCGTCAAAACCAGCATTTTCAGCAATTTGACGAACTGGGGCTTGAATAGCTTTTCTGATAATGTTAATACCAAAGTTTTGATCGTCGTTGGCTCCTTTTAATTTTGCTAAAACTCTACCAGCAAAAATAAGGGCAGAACCACCGCCAGCAACAATGCCTTCTTGCATCGCAGCTCTTGTGGCAGCAACTGCATCGTCAACACGATCTTTTTTCTCTTTTACTTCGATTTCGGTAGCACCACCAACTTTAATAATGGCTACACCGCCAGAAAGTTTAGCAAGTCTTTCTTGAAGTTTTTCTTTGTCGTAATCAGAAGTGGTTTCTTCGATTTGGGCTTTGATGGCTTTGCAACGAGATTTTACATCAGAACTTTCGCCAGCTCCATCAACAATAGTTGTATTTTCTTTGTCGATGATAATTCTTTTGGCTTGTCCCAATTGTTGTAAAGTTACAGATTCTAGTTTCATGCCGAGATCTTCAGAAATTAACTGACCGCCAGTTAAAACCGAGATATCTTCAAGAATTGCTTTTCTTCTGTCGCCAAAACCAGGAGCTTTTACAGCAGCAATTTTTAAACCGCCTCTTAATTTATTTACCACCAAGGCTGCCAAGGCTTCGCCTTCAACATCTTCGGCAATAATTAAAAGTGGTCTACTAGATTGTACAACTGCTTCAAGAACGGGAACCATTGGTTGCAAATTGGTGATTTTTTTCTCAAATAGTAAGATGAAAGGATTTTCCATTTCAACTATCATTTTTTCGGCATTGGTTACAAAATATGGAGAAAGATAACCGCGATCAAAGCTCATACCTTCGACCACATTTACTTCAAATTCTAAACCTTTGGCTTCTTCAACTGTAATTGGGCTTTCTGCACCAACTTTTTGCACAGCTTCGGCAATTTTTTGACCAACTAAAATATCGCCGTTTGCAGAAATTGTTGCAACTTGGGCGATTTCTTCTTGGTTGCTAACTTTTTTGCTCATTTTGGTGAGTTCTTCGATAATTGCAGCAACCGCAATGTCTATGCCTCTTTTGAGATCCATTGGATTGATGCCTGCTGCCACAGATTTGATGCCTTCATGAATTATTGATTCTGCTAGTACGATAGAAGTTGTGGTGCCGTCGCCTGCAACATCGTTGGTTCTAGAAGCGACTTCTTTAATCATTTGAGCGCCAAGATTTTCGAATTTATTAGATAGTTCGATTTCTTTAGCAACGGTTACACCGTCTTTGGTGGTTCTAGGGGCACCAAAAGATTTTTCGATAACCACCGTTCTGCCCTTAGGCCCGAGGGTTACTTTTACTGCCTTTGCTAGCTTTTCTGCACCTTTAGCCATTTTTTTTCTTGCTTCGGTGCCGTATGATAATTTTTTAGCCATTTTTATTTAAAATTGAATTGATAAATTATTTTTTGTTAACAATTGCTAAAATATCTGATTCTTTCACGATAAGATATTCTTTGCCATTAACTTTTATTTCGGTGCCACCCCATTTGGTAAATAAAACGATATCATTTTTTTTAACATCAAGAGGAATTCTTTTGCCATGGTCATCGCGGTTGCCTTCGCCAACTGCAATAACTTTGCCTTCGGCTGGTTTTTCTTTGGCGGTGTCTGGAATGATGATGCCACCGGCAGTTTTGCTTTCGGCTTCGATTCTTTCGACCAGAACATGATTATGTAAAGGAGTTATTTCCATAATTTTGTTTAATTTTAAATATTGATAAGGTAATATTATGTTTTTTTGCTTAATTAATACCATTTCAACTTAAAATACATTTAGATATTTAATCAATCTAACTTCATCTTTTTGGTTAAAAATTTTAAAGTTTTTATCTCAAAAATATTTTGTTAGATTTATTAATTTTAAAGTTGAAATGATATAATTTATTGAAAAAATTAAGCAAAAAGCACATTAACAAGCTACAAGATAATTGCAAAAGAAAATCTTACAAGGGGTAAAAATAAAAAATCTATGATTAGTTTAATTTACGACTGCTCGGGGCTAAATTTTAGTGTTGGTTTATATCAAAATCAACAACTTATGTTTAGCAAAAAAACCACCGAATCGCACAAACATTCTGAAATTATGGTGGCAACCATTGACGATATGCTAAAACAACATAAATTGCATTATAAAGATCTTGATTTTGTTGCCACCACCAAGGGGCCAGGTAGTTTTACTGGGCTGAGAGTTGGTTTGGCTTTTTTAAAAACTTTGCAAATTTTAGCAAACATAAAAGTGATGGCGGTAGATAATTTTACTGCTTATGCCTATCATTATTATCAAAAAATTCAACAACAAAAATTTGCTAATCACAGCATTTTTGTTGCTCTTGATAGCGGAAATCAGCATGTTTATTTGTGTGGTTTTAATATTGTGCAAAATGGTTGTAACAAAAATTCTTGGCTAAAAAGTTTTAATTATGCTGATTTTACTAGCTATTTGGCAGAAAATCAGCAAACAATATTTGTTGGTAATGCTAAAAATTTACCAGAAAGTGCAAGGCAAGAAATATCGATAAATGCTTTGCAAGAGCTTTGTTTTTTGCAATATCGAGGTGTAAATGTTGGTTGTAATTTTGACGATAAAGCAGAAATTTTTTATAATATCGAAAATCTTTATTGAAAATGTTATTTTTTTTCTTAAAAAACCTCTTGCAAAATAAAATTTATTTTTTAAAATATTTGCTCGGTCGGGAGTGTATCAGAATACAACAGCCTTTATTGGCGAATATGACTACACACGCTGGGTTTGCGTGGTGGTGGCTCCCGACTCTATAATTTTCCTCTTTATTATCTCACCTAACTTACTAAACTAACCTAATATATGACTAAAAAAATTACAGTTGCCTATGGCGATGGTATAGGCCCAGAAATTATGGAAAGTGCCTTGCTTGTGTTGCAAGGGGCCAAAGCTGATCTTAGTTTTAATTTTATTGAAGTTGGCAAAAAAATTTACGAGCAGGGCTATAATTCTGGCCTTACGAACGATTCTTGGCAAAAAATCAACGAAACTGGCATTATTTTTAAAGCTCCAATCACCACTCCGCAAGGCGGTGGCTATAAAAGCCTAAATGTTACTTTGCGAAAAAAACTTGGTTTATATGCCAATGTAAGGCCAGTTTCTTCTTTTTTTCCTTTCGTTGCAACCAAGTTTCCTAAATTAGATGTGGTAATTATTCGAGAAAACGAAGAAGACTTATATGTTGGCATAGAGTATCGCCACACCATTGATTCTTATCAGTGTTTAAAGCTTATTACCAAAGAAGGGTGTGAAAAAATTATTCGTTATGCCTTTGAATATGCGGTTATCAACGGTCGAAAAAAAGTTTCTTGTTTTTCTAAAGACAACATTATGAAGCTTTCTGATGGTTTATTTCATAAAACTTTTCAGGAAATTGCCAAACAATATCCGCAAATACAAACCGATCATTATATAATCGATATTGCTTGTGCCAAATTAGCCACTCGCCCAGAAAATTTTGATGTGATAGTTACTTTAAATTTATATGGCGATATTATTTCCGATATTGTTGCCGAAATTTCTGGCTCGGTTGGCTTGGCCGGTTCTGCTAACATTGGTGCAAATTTTGCCATGTTTGAGGCAATACACGGTTCTGCTCCAGATATCGCTGGAAAAAACATTGCCAACCCAACTGGCTTAATTCAAGCTTCGGTGATGATGCTAAATCATCTCGGGCAACCGCAGGTGGCAAGCAAAATACAAAATGCTCTTTACAAAACAATAGAAGAGGGCATTCATACCGCAGATATTTATAATGCTAGCACTAGCAAACAAAAAGTTTCAACCACTCAATTTGCTAAGGCGGTGCTTGCTAATTTAGGCAATATTCCGCAACAGCTAAATGTTGCCAATTTTCAGCCTGCAATCAAACGGGATATTGTAAAAAATAACGAAATCAACACACCTTGCGAAACTCGTGCTTTAATAGGTTGCGATGTTTTTGTTAATTGGTCTGCCCAAAATATTGCTGTTTTGCTTGAAAAATTAGCTGATCTCAATAATTCTACTTTTGTTTTAAAAACCATTAGTGCCAAAGGTTTGGCTTTGTGGCCAAGCGATTATGTTGCCAGCCATATTTCTAGTGATTTTTTAATGCTTCGTTTTATGGGGCAGGGCATCACAGGTGCTTCTTCTACTCAAATTATTGACACTAATTTAGCTGTTTCAAATTCTGATATTTTGCAACTTTTACATTTTTTAATAGAAAAAAATATTGATTTTGTTAAAACTGAAAATCTATACTCTTTTAATAATATTGCTTGTTTCAGCTCTGGTCAAGGCGAGTAATAATATTGTTTCAATTAATAAGTTGAAATGATATATTAAAAAATAGATAAACTATTTAATTGTGCTATGAACATCACTGCTTTTCTTCGACAATTTATTTTAGATTACTCGCATTTTCAATTGCTGTTGGCTGTTGCTTCTTGTGTTGTTGCCCATGGTTTTTACATCTTTTTTAAAACTAGGTTTTTTCTAAAAATTCTGGCAAGCAAGCATGTTCACCATTCAATCAAAAAATATTATTTGCCGCTACTTTGGTTAGTTTGTAATTTTTTGGTTTTTATTCTTGTTGGCTTTTTTTATAATTTTTTCTACCAAGCCTCCTCATTGCTTAATACAATTTCTAAATTATTGATAATTTTAATTATTATTCGTTTTGTGAGAATTGCCATTGCCAGCTCTTTACTTTCTGGTTTGGTAATTGTTTTGTTGGCAATTATATTTTTCTTGCATATTTTTAATATGCTTGATATGGTAATTTTTTATCTCGATCAGTTCGCCTTTAAGCTAGGTAAAATTAGAATATCTGTTTATTTAATTTTAAAAATTATCATTGTTTTGCTTTCGGTAATGTCTATCGCGGGCTTTTTAAGTAAAAAAATTAAAAACTATGTATTCAACAATAAAACAATCAAAACCAACACCAAAAACATTATCAACAAATTTCTAGATATTGTTATTTATAGTGCTGTTTTTATCATTATTTTAAAAACATTTGGGGTTGATCTTACTGCTTTTGCGGTTATTGGTGGTGCGATAGGTGTGGGTATTGGTTTTGGCTTGCAAAAAATTGCCTCTAATTTTATTAGTGGTATTATTTTATTATTTGAAAAATCAGTAGAAGTTGGCGATATTGTTGAGTTAGAAAATGGCAATATTTTTGGCACGGTAAAGCATTTTGGGGGTAGATACACCTTGGTTGAAGCTATGGATGGCAAAGAAATCATGATTCCTAACGAAGAATTTATCATCAACAAAGTAACCAACTGGACATATTCTAACAATAGAGCCAGAATTGAAATTATCGTGGGTGTTGCCTATGGTAGCGATTTGATAAAAGCCAAACAAATTATGTTAGAATGTGCGAAAGGGCACAAAAAATGCCTATCCTACCCAGAAGCAGAATGTTTTCTTACGGTTTTTGATGATTACGATATTAAATTTACCTTATATTTTTGGATTAACGATATTATTGACGGCAGGTTAGGTGCTAAAAGCGATGTGATGATTGCCGTTTATCAAAAATTAACCGCCAACAATATTATCATTCCTATTCCGCAAAGAGAAGTAAAAATAGTCACCAAAATTTAGTGTTGATAAGACAGTTTTTGTTAGATTTTAAAAAAAATTAAAATTTTCGATCCTTTATTTTACTGGCTTTACAGACATTTTTTAAAAAAAATAAAAAAATGCAAAAAAAACTTGTTGACATTTATGTTTTGCTTCTTTAAACTTTGCCTCCTAAATTGTTTTTAAATTGTTAAAAAATGTTGCAATAAACATTTATTTTTTCTATCTATTTTAATAAAGTTTTTAAAAAACTTTTTAAAAAAAGCAAAAATAATTGTTGACTTATTAATTTAAGTGCTCCATAATTTAGCAATCAAGTTTTTAATTTTAAAAACTTTCTACATCGTGAATATATGTTTAAAAAATTCTTTTTAGCTTAAATGCTAAAAAGTGACACAAAAAGAAAAATAAAGGCGGTAGTTGTTTTAAGACTACCTCTTTTAGGTCTATGTCAGATTCTAAATGAGTAAGTCAAGCAAATTCTCAACTTGAGAGTTTGATCCTGGCTCAGAACGAACGCTGGCGGTATGCTTAACACATGCAAGTCTAACGGGCTTTGGGGCAACTCAAAGTCAGTGGCAAACGGGTGAGTAATGTAGAAGAATCTACCTAGCAGTAAGGAACAACCTTGAGAAATCAAGGCTAATACCATATATTACCGGTTCGCCGGGAAAGATTTATCGCTGTTAGATGAGCTTCTATCAGATTAGCTAGTTGGTGGGGTAATGGCCTACCAAGGCGATGATCTGTAGCTGGTCTGAGAGGATGATCAGCCACACTGGAACTGAGACACGGTCCAGACTCCTACGGGAGGCAGCAGTGGGGAATATTGGACAATGGGCGAAAGCCTGATCCAGCAATACCGCGTGGGTGATGAAGGTCTTCGGATTGTAAAGCCCTTTTAGTGGAGAAGATAATGACGGTATCCACAGAAAAAGCACCGGCAAACTTCGTGCCAGCAGCCGCGGTAATACGAAGGGTGCTAGCGTTGTTCGGAATCATTGGGCGTAAAGCGTACGTAGGCGGTTTGGTAAGTCGATTGTGAAAGCCCTGAGCTCAACTTAGGAACTGCAATCGAAACTACCTTACTAGAGTGTGGTGGGGGATAGTGGAATTTCTAGTGTAGGGGTGAAATCCGTAGATATTAGAAGGAACATCAGTGGCGAAGGCGACTATCTACGCCAATACTGACGCTAAGGTACGAAAGCGTGGGGAGCAAACAGGATTAGATACCCTGGTAGTCCACGCAGTAAACGATGAGTGCTAGTTGTCGGGGTTAACCCCTCGGTGGCGAAGCTAACGCGTTAAGCACTCCGCCTGGGGAGTACGATCGCAAGATTAAAACTCAAAGGAATTGACGGGGACCCGCACAAGCAGTGGATCATGTGGTTTAATTCGATGCTACACGAAAAACCTTACCAACTCTTGAATCTAGATGACCGGTGCAGAGATGTACTTTTGGAGCAATCCACATCTAAGACAGGTGCTGCATGGCTGTCGTCAGCTCGTGTCGTGAGATGTTAGGTTAAGTCCTTCAACGAGCGCAACCCTCATCCTTATTTGCCATCAGTTTAGCTGGGAACTATAAGGAAACTGCCTGCGACAAGCAGGAGGAAGGTGGGGACGATGTCAAGTCATCATGGC
>RFXY01000110.1 GCA_009921385.1 Pseudomonadota bacterium | reverse complement strand
TTATCAGCTGTCTTGATGGCGATGAAGCGGGCATTAGAGCCACACAAAGGCTTATAGATATTGCCTTGCCTTTAATTAACACCAACAAAACCATCGGTTTTATTTTTTTACCAAACAAGCTCGATCCAGACGATTTTCTTAAACTGCACGGCAAAGAAAATTTTCAAACTTTAATTAATAAAGCCAAAACCTTGTCGCAAACTATTTTTGATTTTGCTCTGCAAGAAATCGGCATTAATCAACATCAAACACAAATTTCTGCCGAACAAAAAATTAATCTCGAAGAGCTTCTTAAACAAAAAATCGATTTAATCAAAAACAATTATTGTAAAAAACATTTTGCCAATTTTTTTAGAGAGCAAATTTTTTTACTTGGCAAAAATCCGAAATATAAAAATAAATCAGACGAAACAATTTCGTTGCCTGCACTGCTTTTTAACCAGCAAGAAAATATTTTATTAAGCATTTTGGCATTGGTGATAAAATTTCCTAATTTAATCGACTACATCGACGATAATTTTAACTTTCGCGAGCTTTTCTTTGAGCACAATCAACTTGATTCTTTGAAAGATTTTATCATCAATTATTGCGAACAAAATCATCAACAAACCGAGCTCACTAAAAGTTTAACACAAGAAATTGTTAAATCCGAATTTAGCGGTTATTTAGGTGAATTACACAATAAAATGCACCAACCCGCTTGCAATCGCCGGCATCTTGAAAAAAAATTACAAATTTTGTTACTAAAAAATCTAGCCTTAAACATCGAAAATCAATATCAACAAGCCACTAAACACAGCGATTTTTGTTTTGAGCAAGTGCAAGAATTGTTTCGTTATAAAACAACCATTCAAAACCTCATACAACAATTAGAGCAACAAATATTTGAAGATGAAAATGCCGAAGATTAGTGATGTTGCTCCATTTTAATTTTAAAAAATAAAATTTGACTTTTTATCTTGTTTTATTATCATTTTTGCCATCTGCTATTTTTTCAACAAAATTTTCGTCAAAAAAATGCTTGCCAAACTTATAGTTTTTTTGCCTTTTTGGTCGATAATTTTGCCAAATATTTCAGCACTTTTTGCTTGTTTTTATCAGCCACTTTTGCAGTTGTGGTGTTTTATAAATTCTATCACGATCGCACTTCGCAAAGCTATCATCTTTTTAATTTTATCAACATCGGCAAGTTTGTGGTCGACTGGGAAATATATCTTGATTCGCTCACCGCTTTAATGTTTGTGATAGTAACTTTAGTGTCTTTTGTGGTGCATCTTTATTCTATCGGCTATATGCATCACGATAAATCGTTGGCTCGATTTATGTCTTATCTGTCTTTGTTTACCTTTTTTATGCTAGCCTTGGTGAGTTCTGATAATTTCTTGCAATTATTTTTTGGCTGGGAAGGGGTGGGTGTTGCCTCTTATTTATTAATTGGCTTTTGGTTTAAAAAAAGCTCGGCAAACAATGCTTCAATCAAAGCTTTTATCACCAACCGAGTTGGCGACTTGGCACTCATTTTGGGCATCGCTTTAATTTATGCAACTTTTCAAACTGTTAATTTTCAAGATGTTTTTTCGTTAATTTGCCACAAAACAGGCGACAATTTTACTTTATTTGGCAAAAATATTTCTAGCATAGATGCTATTTGCTTGCTTTTATTTATTGGGGCCATGGGCAAATCGGCTCAAATTGGTTTGCATGTTTGGCTTGCCGATGCAATGGAAGGGCCAACCCCAGTTTCTGCTCTAATTCATGCTGCCACAATGGTAACTGCTGGGGTGTTTTTATTGGTTCGTTGTTCTAGCCTATTTGAGGCTTCGCCATTGGCTTTAAATGTGGTTGCCTGTGTTGGTGCTGTTACCGCTCTTTTTGCTGCCACTATTGCTTTTACTCAAACCGATATCAAAAAAATTATTGCTTATTCTACTTGTTCGCAACTTGGTTATATGTTTTTTGCTTGCGGTGTTTCTGCCTATTCTTCGGCAATTTTTCACCTTGCAACTCATGCTTTTTTTAAAGCTTTGCTTTTTCTTTCTGCTGGCAGTGTTATTCATGCTTTGCATCATCAACAAGACATCACCAAAATGGGCGGTATTGCCAAAAAACTACCCATAACCTGTGCTATGATGTGGCTTGGCTCTTTGGCTTTGGCCGGTATTCCGCCTCTGGCAGGCTACTATTCTAAAGATGCTATCTTAGAATTTGCTTTTGCAAGCCATCATCCTTTGGGCAAATTTGCTTTTTATATGGGTATCGCTTCGGCTTTTCTTACCGCTTTTTATTCTTGGCGATTATTATTTTTAGTGTTTCACGGCAAAACAAAACTCGATCAACATGCTTTTGATCATTCAATTTTTGCAGGCTATTTTGGTTATAAATATCTCAATTTGGCTTCTGCCACTCAAAATTTTTTACTAGAAGCGATTATGTCTAGTTTTAATAAATTTACCATCTATAACGAAATGCATCACTTGCCAACTTTTATTAAATCTCTGCCTCTTATTGTTGGTGTTGTTGGCATTTTTATTGCTTGGTTGCTTTATATTTTTGCCACTAATTTGCCTCAAAAAATTGCTAAAAAATGCAGTTGGCTATATAAAATTTCTTTTAACAAGTGGTATTTTGATGAGATATATCAAATTCTATTAATAAAACCGCTATTTTGTTTAGCTAAATTTTCTTGGAAAATTATCGATTCCATCATCATCGACGGCATCGTTAACGCTTGTGGCAAAATATGTCAAACTGCCTCTGTTGGTTGTTCTAAAATACAAAATGGCATCATAAGCAATTATGCCACCATCACCATTTTAAGCTTGGTTTTGCTTGGCTTATTATTGTTGCAAATTTACATTCCAATCATTATGCCTCAACAAGATGGTTTGTTTAATGTTTTACAACAAACCATAATGTCTATAATAAAATGACCGTCGATGTAAAAAAACTAAGAGAAACTTTGGGGTGTTTTGCCACTGGTGTGATTATTGCTTGTGCCAGAAAGAAAAACTTTTTTTCTACTGCTTTTTTTCACGAAAATTCTTTTCAAAAACATAAAATTAGCCAAAAATTTGAAGATTTTTGGCATAATTTTTTACAAACCAATTCTTGGGGCATTGCCATTTCTAATCAATTTGCCAAACAAAAAAAATTAATTAAATTGCTTGAATGGCAAAATTTTATTAATAACAACTTATTAAGCAAAATTAAAAAACTCTTTGCCGATGAGTTTTTTGGTATGACTATCAATTCTTTCACCTCGGTTTCGCTCGATCCACCGCTGGTCGGGTTCTTTCCAGACAAGAAGTCTTCAAGCTGGCCTGCCGTGGAAGCCGCAGGGCATTTCGCGGTCAACGTGCTGGCGCGCGATCAGGGCGACCTGTGCAAGCAGGTGGCGGTTTCTGGGCCGGACAAGTTTGCCGGGGTCGACTATGTGGTCTCGCAGCACAATCTGCCGATTCTGGCCGGGGCGATGGTTTCGATCGAATGCCGGCTCGAATCGGTGACCGAGGCGGGCGATCACCTGTTCGTGCTGGGCCGGGTGCTGGGGCTGGAGGCGCACCGCGACACCGATCCGATGCTGTTCTTCCGCGGCAAGTACGGCGGCTTCGCCAGCTGAACGGCACGGAGATGGACGCGGTTCCGTTCTCGCTGGATCTGCGCGGCATCCGGTTGGCGGGTGCAACGCACGGCGACACGCCGCGCACCGTGTTCATCCACGGGTTCGGCGGCAGCGGCGGCGACTGGGACCGGGTCTGGCAGGCCTTGCCCGACAGCTTTTCGGCGCTGCGCTATGACCAGCGCGGGTTTGGCGCCTCGGTCGCGCTCGACGATGCGCCATACAGCCACACGGCCGACCTCCTCGCGCTGCTCGATGCGCGGGGGATCGCTCAGGCCGACCTGATCGGGCTGTCCCAGGGCGGCGCAGTGGCATTGCACTTCGCGATGGAGCATCCCGAACGCGTGCGGCAGCTGGTGCTGATCAGCCCGGCGCTGTTCGGGTGGAGCTGGTCCGACGAGTGGAAGGCGATCTGGCGCGCCGCCAGCGGCGCGGCGCGGGCGGGAGACATGGCTGCCGCGCGCG
>RFXY01000109.1 GCA_009921385.1 Pseudomonadota bacterium | reverse complement strand
TATATAAAAATTCAATTAAAAATACAAATTCTACTATCTATGGCATAGAAACAACAAAAACTAAATTACCTCCAGACCAAACAGCTAACTTAACTATAGCAAAAGGATATGGAAGTGGTCAAAATAGTTTCAAAGGAAACATTGCTGAAATTATAGTCTACAAAGAGGCCCTTACCGACTCACAAAGAATTGCGGTTGAAAACTATCTTAAAGCTAAATGGGGAATTTTTGCTTGCTCTATAATTACCTCTAATGGCTACAATGCTGGCATTCAATATGGCGATCCTACAAATGGCAGTGGCTCTGTTGCTTGCAGAAATGGTTATAGTGGCGGGCCAATAAACTACACTTGCAACATTGCTGGTGTGGCAAGTGGCATTTCTGGAACTTGCACTCCTTATGTTTGTAATGGCGGTGTGCCTAATGGAGTTGGTTATGCTGGTTTATCATCTGCTAGTGGAGATGGCACCATTAGTTGTAGCAATGGCTATAGTGGCAACATTAACTATTATTGCAATAGTAGCGGTAATGCCGTGATAAGCGGTAGTTGCACTGCCAATGTTTGCTCTGCAACTTTAACAGGCGGAGTTTCTGGATTTAATTCTGCAAGCAATAAAGCAAGTGGCAATAATTGCAATACAATTTTAAGCCCCTTGCAATGCCCTGATGGCTATGTAAAACAACTTTCCACCACCAATTGCGATGCAAATGGCAACCTAATTTGCTCTGGATCTTCTGTTGAAATTGCTAATTGCAATTTGGCAACCTGCACTACCAAACTCAACAACGGCAGTTTATTATTAAATAAAACCACTGGTGAATCATGTAATGCCATATTTAGCAGTCTTACTTGTAATAATGGTTATCGCAAACCAACAAATTTTTCTTCTAATTGCGATGCAAATGGCAATTTAGTTTGTCAAGCAACCGGAGAAACTTCTATTGGAGATTGCCTAATAAATTCTTGCACTATTACCAACATTGCCAGCAATCCCGCTACTCATGGCGCAACTGTTACTTGTGCGAACGGTTATAATGCTAGTTCTGGCGGTGCTTTAATAGCAAACTGCCCAACTCATAACGATGCTGGCAGTTTAGCAGGCAACATCACCTGCCAAGAAAATAATTGCACCGCTAAACTCACTAACGGATCATCTAATACCAATATTAAAACCAACGATTCTTATGTTGAGATTTTCAAAAATTTAACTTGCAACAAGGGTTATGGAAAGCCTTTAAATTCTAGTCTTGTTGGTTTTGCAGTTTGTAATAGTGCCTCAGAAGAAAAAATATTAGGAGACTGCTCTCCTAAAACTTGTGCCATCGCTCTTGCCAATGGCTCTACTTTTTCTGCTAACGATAATGGTGATGCTTTACAAACCGACTCTGATTATGTTTCTAATTTTGCCAAATTAACCTGTAATAATGGCTATCAAACACCAGTATCTAATCTAGCCAACTGCAATTCTGCTAGTGCCAACGATGCTTGTTTAGATAATGGTAAATTAAATTGTGCCAATGGCAATCAAACCTTTATTGTGGGCAGTTGTTCTGCCTTAACTTGCCAAATACCAAATATAGTCAACACAGCTTCTTCACAATATATTGCTCCTTACACAACTCTTAATCATAACTCAACAGTTTATTGCACGAACGGCTACAACCCAACTTCTGCCTCACTAAAAGCTTCTTGTCTTGGCGATGGCTCTGGAGTGCTCAATGGTGGCAATTGCATTAAAAATAGATGTTATGTAAGCCTTACAAACGGCATTAGTGCCAGTGCTAGCACTTATGAAACGGGAGATTCTTTAAATAATCTCATTAAATTTAGCGAAATCTTTTGTAATAGTGGTTATTATAAACCTAGCAGTTTATCTGGAAACCTCAATTGTAGCACTTATCTAGGAAATGTAAATATTGGTTCTTGCTTACCAAATTCATGTTCGGCTTCTTTAACTAATGGCAACAATAATATAACCGAAAATCATAATACTTCTTGCGACACTATTTTAGCCAATCTCACCTGCCCTGCTGGTTATAACAAATCTACCACAGCCAATTGTGCCACTTTAAACTGCCCAACTGCCAACAGCAACATTGAAATTGGCAGTTGCACTGCAAACACCTGCAATGTTTCTGCCGGAGTTGGTTATGACGGCATAAACAACATTACTGGTTCTGGGGTTATTGATTGCAATCCTGGTTATACTGGCAACATCACTTATAGTTGCGATAGCAGTGCCGTTAGTGAAGCAACTATTACTGGTAGTTGTGCTCCAATATCTTGCACTGTATCTGTTATAGATGCCGATGTTTTAAACATTGCTTTACAAACTGATAATTCAGTAAGTTCTGCAAATTCTAAAACATATTCTTGCAAAGCTGGATATAGCGGATCGGTGCAAGCAAGCTGTTTAGCAGGAGTAATAAGTTATAGTGGCGGTTGCTCTAATGTTGTTTGCACTGCTTCTGCAAGCCTTGTAAATGGAGAAATTACCAATCCAAGCAATTCTTCCGCTTACAGACTAAACAACGGTCAATACACAGCCAACTTAAATTACACCAATAGCCCAATATCTGTAGCAAACAACAATATTATTTGCAATAATCAATCTGGCTATGGCGGCACTCCTGCCTATACTTGTAGTAGTGATAGCACTCTTGTTTTAAGTGGGTGTTCTTTAAACAAGTGCCAAATAAACTCAACCGCTGGCTACGATATTGCAAGCACTATTTATCTAGATCACAACACTTCATCAAGTGCTATAAATTGCGCCACTGGTTATTATAAAAACCAAAACAACAACACCTACACTTGCCAAAACAACAATTTAAACGGCAATGTTTTAAACATTACTCCAAACCATTGTAATATCAATATTTGCCAAATAAACCCAATTAGTGGCTACAACATTGATTCACCAATAGTTTTAAATTATAATCAAACTTCTTCTGCAATAAGTTGTGCTAGTGGTTATAGCGGAACCGCCACACCTTATACCTGCAACAACACTACAATCGATGGCTCCACAAACAACATAGCCCCAACTCACTGCCTAATTAACACCTGCAAAGTATCTTTGCAAAACGGCTCAACCACTACCAATTCTTATTCTCATCAAACTCCTTTGGCAACTATTTTAAACGATTTATCTTGCAATTCTGGTTATACTAAACCTACAAATTTAGTTGGCAATTTAACTTGCACCACAAATGGTAGCAATGTGCAAATTGGAAGCTGTATATCAAACACATCTTGCACTGCAAACTCTAGTCAGATAAACGGCACCATTACCAACTGGGGCTCTTATAAACTCAAAAACAACAGTAACCAAGCATTTTTAAATCAAGCCTTAACAGAAAACTCTACCACAAATATCGAGTGCAATACTGGTTATAACGGCACTCCGAAATATACCTGCACTGGCACCTCACCAAACAATGTACTTACTTTAAAAGGTTGCTACCCTAATACTGCATCTAGTGGCTCACCTCAACTTACTCCATCTCTCTGGCTTGAAGCCAAAGACAACCCAATTGCCGCATTTGGCTCTGTTCCTTCCGACGGAACAGCTATCGGTAGCTGGACAAGTCAATCACCTGATGCTTTAGGTGGCAATCCAATTGCGGTAATTCAACCAACAGCAACTTCTCAACCTCGTTATGTGAGTTCTAGCGCCACTTTTAACAACAAGCCTGTGATTCAGTTTAATAATGGCACATCAGGGCAATCTCTTGTTGCTAATAGCCTCAATATCAACTCTCTTCTTGGTAATAGTTCTGGTGATAAAACTGATACTACAATATTTTTGGTGCAGAAAGTTGATACTTTAAGTAACTCTAATTCTTTTAGCTGGTACAACTCAAATAATCAAAGATTTAACACTCATGCCTATTGGACTGATAATAATCTTTATTTTGATTTTGGCATTTGCTGTGAAGCAACTGGCAGAAGTGTAAAAAGCAACACCTCTAATGCTTTAAATCCTAACATCATATCTTATGTTAAAAGCTCTGGCGGAACAACTATACATCAGAGTTCGGTATTGTTTAATGACAACACTAGATCTTTTACTAATTCGGCACATACTCTAGCCATAACTCAAAACAC
>RFXY01000108.1 GCA_009921385.1 Pseudomonadota bacterium | reverse complement strand
AGCTTTTTTAGCTTTTTTAGCTTTTTTAGCTTTTTTATCAGCTTTTTCAGCAACTTCAGCTTTTTCAGGGCTAGCTACAGCTGGAGCAGCTACAGCAACTGGAGCTTGAGTTGTAGCTGTTGGAGTTGTAGCTTTTACTTGAGCTACTGGAGCCGGAGCTTTTGCTTGAGCTACTGGAGCAGTAGCTGGAGCTTTTGCTGGAGCTACTGGAGCATTAGCTGGAGTTTGAGCTATGGCAGAAGTTGCAAATAAAGCAACTAAAACGGCAAAAAATGAAAATTTTTTCATATTTTTTTAATATTAGATTATTGTTTTTTTTATTGTTTTTGACGATTTCAACTTGCAGTTTCATTTTGTTGTTAAGGCAACAAAAATTAAGCTAAATTTAATCTTGGCTAAATATTTTAAAAAACAAAAATATCATTGTCAAATATTTTTTTCAAAATTCTTGTTTAATTTTGTTTTTTTTGATAATATTAAATAAAAGTAGTTGCAAAATGAAAAATCTGTTTTAAAATCTTGCCATTAATTTTTGTTTTGTTAAGTTTAAAGGCACTGTGCCTTAAAATGCTAATTAAATAAAAATAATTAATAAAATAATATTGTTTTGGGCGGGTGTAGCTCAACGGTAGAGTTCCAGCCTTCCAAGCTGGCCGTGAGGGTTCGATCCCCTTCACCCGCTCCAGTATTATTTTATTTTCTTTTTTGGAGGGATGGCCGAGTGGTCAATGGCAGCAGACTGTAAATCTGCCCGCGTTAGCGTTCGCAGGTTCAAATCCTGCTCCCTCCACCATCTATAAAACAACAGAGAATAACTTTTTAATTATGTTTAACAATATCAAAAGTTTGATTACTAAATTATTTTTTCTTATAATAACTCAATTTTCATTTTTTATGTCTAATCTTAATGCGGCCAGTTTGGAAAATACTCTTTATATCGATCTAAAAGACGGTAGAGTGGTAATTGAAATGTTGCCAGATGTGGCTCCAAAACATGTAGAAAGAATTAAAACATTGGCTCGTCAAAAATTTTATGACGGCATTGTTTTTCATAGAGTTATTGATGGTTTTATGGTGCAAACTGGCGATCCGACTGGCACTGGTATGGGCGGTAGCAAATTAAACGATCTTAAAGCAGAATTTTCGAAACAACCCCACACTAGAGGTGCGGTTTCGATGGCAAGGGCTCAATCGCCAAATAGTGCTAATAGTCAATTTTTTATTGTAACCAAAGATTCTAATTTTCTTGATGGTCAATACACAATTTGGGGAAAAGTGGTTTCTGGTATGGAATTTGTTGATAAAATTAAAAAAGGTAATCCAGCTAACAATGGTCAGGTTTCTGATCCAGATAAAATGTTGCAAGTAAGAGTTGCTGTTGACATAAAAAAATAAATTTTTATACTCACCCAATTTTAGATTAAAAAAATTATGTTTTTTGGTCTAAAATTGGGTTTTTATTTGGATGAATGGCCGAGCGGTTTAAGGCGCACGCCTGGAAAGTGTGTATAGGGTCTAAAAACTCTATCGAGAGTTCAAATCTCTCTTCATCCGCCAATTTTTTAAAAAATGTTTGATAAATATTTAATTTATGGCCTAGGAAAATCTGGTTTGGCGACCGCTGAATTTTTAAGCAACAATGGCTGTTTGGTTTTTGCTCTTGACGACAACTCGCAAAAAATAGAGCAACTAATTTCTGCTTATCCTAAAATTAATTTTTTAATCAAGCTTGATGATTTTGTTTTTGACAACAAAAGTGCGGTAGTTTTTTCTCCTGGAATTCCTCTTTATTATCCTGTTCGACATAAAATTATCGATTTATGCAAAAAATTTAACTCTCATCTTTTTGGCGATATAGAATTATTTTTTTTGTTCAATAATTTTTATAATCAATTTATTGGCATTACAGGCACCAACGGCAAATCAACTACAACCTCTTTGGTTGCTTTTGTTTTTGAAAAATTGCAAATTTCTTATTCTGTTGGTGGTAATTTGGGTTTTTCTTGTTTTTCTTTGCCACAACAAAAACAAAAACATCACTATATTTTTGAACTCTCTTCTTTTCAGCTTGATTTAATTAACTACACTAGATTTCATATCGCTTCTTTGCTAAACATAACTCCCGACCACCTAGATAGACACGGTGGTTTAGCTAATTATATAGACTCAAAAAAAAGAATTTTTTCTAACCAATTGCCTTGCGATTATGCAATAATAAGCATTGACAATAAAATTAATGCCGATATTGTTGCTAACTGGAATTTTGCAAGCAAATTATTGTTAGTTTCTAATAACGAGGTTTTGCAAAGTGGTATAAGCTTAATTAATGATGATTTGATAATTAATTTTATGGGTTATAGTTATCATAAAAAAATGCAATCTGAGTTTTTAAAGGGCAGGCACAATCAACAAAATATGGTAGTTGCCTTTGCTAATTTATTTTGTCATTTTTTAAACAAAAACCAAATAAATGAAAAAATTATCGATGCTACTATCGCTTCTATTTTGCAGTTTTCTGGCTTAAAACATCGTTTGCAAATTGTGGCAAAGCAAGATAATATTTGCTTTATTAACGATAGCAAAGCAACCAATGCCGATTCTACAAGTTATGCCCTTTCTGCTTACGATAACATTTTTTGGATTTTAGGTGGCAGAGCAAAAGAAGGTGGCATAGAAAGTTTAGTTCCTTATTTTACTAAAATAAAAAAAGCCTATTTAATTGGTGAATCTTCTAATGATTTCGCCGAAGTTTTGCAAAAACATCAGGTTAATTTTGAAATCTGTGGCAATCTTAATGATGCTTTTCCTGTGGCATATCACGACGCTAAACAATATCAAAATATTGCCAATATTTTACTTTCCCCAGCTTGTGCTTCGCTAGACCAGTGGCAAAGTTTTGAACATAGGGGTGATTATTTTTGCAATTTGGTTGCCGATGTGTTAAGGCAAACAAATAAAATTGAGCTTAAGCAATAGAGATTTATGCTAAATTTAACCAAATATCAACAAAAAATTAACAAAACAATGGTTGTTTTTGCTAATTATGTGTTTGTTATATGGTTAAAAAAATTACTTGCATTTATTATTTTTGGCAATAAAACTAAAAAAATAATAGCATTATTTGTGGCTATTTTTGGCATTATTTTATTGCTTTGGCAATTTCATTTTAAAGAAGTTTTATCTGATGCCAACCCGCCTTATTTGGCAAATAAAAGACACGATGCTTTTGTTGTGAGTGGTAGCGACAATTTTCCAGTTGCATCTAGCCCAATAAAAATAGATAGATTGGGTTATACTCTCACCAAACTTTATTACCCAAACGGTGTTGATTATTTTCGATGTGCCAATCAAACAGAAAAAGCTAATTTGCAATATTATTGTGATGCATCTTTATTGTCGGGCGGTGCCTTAGCTGGTAAAAATACAAATTGCACTAGTTCTCCTAGTTTTTGCACAGAAGAGCAGGTTTTTTCTTTTCAAACTCAAAAAAGAGAAAGTTTTTATAAAAGATCTCCTGGAGAAAAAATTATTCGTTTGGTTAAAGAATATCATTATTCACAAGAAACTATTTTAACCGATTATCGCATTGCCTATTTACCGCCTTATGATCAGTTTGGTTTGTTACCAACTGATAGTAGTGTAGTGTTGATTGCATCATCTACAGCGACCCCTTTAATAAAAATTTTATCTGGTGCACCGGCACCAACAAATTATACTGGTAGAGTAAGCAATTTGCCAGCTTGCAAAGCTGGAGCAACATTGTTAGATATCGGCAATACTTGCATGTTAAAAATAGAAATTAATGATACTGACATAGGTAAGATAGTTGCTAATAATTTTGATTTTCTTAGTGTTTCAGATTATTGTCATGAAAAAACTTTAGTGGAGCCAATTTTAGGTAAAAATTGCCGCCTTCCTGCTTGCTTATCTATCTCAAAAGAATATTATCGTAGGCCAGGCATTAATTGTTTGGCCGATTGTAATGCAACCGATATTTTTGGTGGCAACGGTATTGATGATGCAAATTTAAAATATCCTGGCATTAATTGTTTGCCTGCTTGCGAAACTGGTTTAAAGACCACCTCTTATTTGGTAGATTTAACTACAAATTCATTGCTTCCTAAAGATATTGGAGCTTCTTGTTTTTTAAAGCATCAGGGCTATGTTATGCCA
>RFXY01000107.1 GCA_009921385.1 Pseudomonadota bacterium | reverse complement strand
GAAGAAAAACCAGTTGAAGAAAAACCAGTTGAAGAAAAAGTTATCGAAGAAAGGGTTGAAGAAAAAACTCTTGATGAAAAATCAACAGCAACAAACCCATCTGCAAGTGAAAGCACAGATGCGGCTAGCCAAAATCAAGAACAACCTTCTCAACCAGAAAAAATTACTAACTAATATCTTATAATTCCCTTTCTTTTGGTGCTTAGTGTCCGACAAAGCCCGACGTGGTTAAGAACTGGGGCAAAATTCCCCTTCCCGTGGAAGGGGTGGCGACCGCAAGGTCGACGGGGTAGTGTTGGGAGACGATCGCCGATAATATTTCGAGGGAAAAATCCTACCGTGTTTCACAACACTACCCCAGCACTTCGTGCCACCCCTTCTACAAGAAGGAAATTATGATCAAATTAGTAAAAAACTTTATTATTTTCAACAAAATCAATGCAACGAAATAATTTTCAAAATAACAATATTTTTATCTATGGCAAGCACCCGGTTTTTTTGTCTTTAACTCTGCAAAAAAGAAAGGTTTATCAAATTTTTGTTAGCAAAAATAATCAGACAATTTTGCTTGATTTCTTGCAAAAAAAACAATTAGACAAGCTAAATAAGTTGGTAAAAATTGTTGATAATAAATTTCTTGATAATCTTGTAGGCAATGGTTCTGTGCATCAAGGAATTGCTATTGAAGCTAGCAAAATCGCTATGCAAAGCCAGTTTGATTTGTTGCAACAACTTCATCAAAATACAAATAATCTACCTAATATTTTATTGCTCGATCAGCTTTCTGACCCGCAAAATATTGGGGCAATTATTCGAAGTGCGGTGGCTTTTGATGTTTTGCATATCGTGTTTAGCAAACACAATTCTTGCCTCGAAAACAACACCATCATCAAAGCTTCTGCTGGCAATATTGAGTTTGCCAATTTAATTGAAGCAACTAATTTTAGTGATTTATTGCAAAAATTAAAAGAGGTGGGCTATTGGTCTGTGGGGTTAAGTGCCAAAGGCACCAGCAATTTAGCAGATTTAAAAAAGTATCAACCATTAGCTATTGTGGTTGGCTCCGAAGGTGCTGGTATTCGGCAGTTAGTGGCAAAAAATTGCGATTTATTGGTCAATATCCAAACCAACTCACAAGTAGAAAGCCTCAATGCTTCTGTTGCCACGGCAATTTTGTTGCATAGTTTAAAAAGTAATTAAATTATGACAAAAATGAAAAAAATCGCCACCATTTCAGCAAATAACAACAAAAAAGCTTTACTTTTGCAAGAATTTTTGCTAAAAAAGCATAATTTTTTTAATTTAAACCAAAATAACACCGATTTTATCAGTAACTTTGATTTTGATTTAGTTATTGCCATTGGTGGCGATGGTTTGATGCTTCATTTGCTTCATCATTATTATCAAAAAAATGTGCCAATTTACGGCGTTAATTGTGGCACAGTTGGTTTTTTAATGAATAGCTTTAACCAGTTCACCGATGATATTTTAGCAAAAATAAATTTAGCCAATACTAATCATTTGCACCCGCTTGTTATGCAAGCAAAAACCATTGATAACCAAATTTTTTCTCATATTGCTTTTAACGAGGTTTCGCTACTTAGAAAAACTAGCCAAGCTTGTAAAATTGCCATTAAAATTAATCAACAAGAAAGATTGAATCCGCTTATTGCCGATGGTGTTTTGGTGGCAACTTCTGCTGGAAGCACCGCTTATAATGTTTCGGTTGGCGGACCGATTATTCCGTTTGGCACCCCTATTTTAGCTCTTACCGCTATTAGCCCTTTTCGCCCCAAAAAGTGGTCGGGGGCTTTGCTTCCAAATAATAGCATCATTACTCTTGATTTACTCGAGCACAAAACCAGATCTGCTAATGTAACTGCCGATTGGAAAGAAGTTCAAAATATTTTACAAGTGCAAATTCAGCAAAATTTTAGTTTTTTTGCCAAAATTTTATTTGACGCCAATCATTCGCTAGAAGAGCGAATTTTATGTGAACAATTTTCGTAAATAATTATTTTTTACCTATATTTTACACTATAACTTGACATCAAAAAAATAAGATAGAAAATTAATTTGTGTTCTGCAAAATTTTGTAAATAACCAACTAATTTTATGTCAAAAACTACTGGCCCCGATATAGGTAGCAAGCTACTCGATAAAAAAGTTATCTCCGAAGATCAGTTAAATATTGCCATTAAAGAGCGAGAAAGGCTTGGTGGTAACAAAAGCTTAGGGGTTATTTTAGTTGATATGGGTTTTGTTTCGGAAGGTGCTTTGGGCGAAATTTTAAACGAGTCGGTTGGTATTAAAAAATTCGATATCAAATCTTCTTACATCGATCCAAAATTAGTTAAAAAAATTCCTAAAGATTTTGCTGTGCAAAACAAACTAATGCCTGTTTCTTATAGCTCCGAGGCTATTGTTTTGGCAATGGTTGATGTGTTTGATATTATTTCTATCGATCAGGTAAGAAGATTTTTTCCGCCAAACTTTCGTATCGATCCTGTTTTTGTGCCCGAAACCGATATAATGCATGCTATCGATCAATATTTTGATTACGAAATGTCTATCGAGGGTATTTTAAAAGAAATCGAAAGTGGTGGAACCAACAAAAACACCAACGAAAATGAGCTTCGAGGCGATTATAAAAGCCCGATGGTTCGTTTGGTTGATGTGATTTTAAACGATGCTGTGCATCACGGAGCCTCAGATTTACACTTTGAACCAGAGGCACAATTTTTAAGAATTCGCTATCGTATCGATGGCAAAATGGTACAAATTCGCAGTGTGCATAAAGATTATTGGTCGGCAATTGCGGTGAGAATTAAAATTATGTCAAATATGAATATCGCCGAAAACCGCAAACCACAAGATGGTCGAATTGAAACTGAAATTTTAGGGCGAAAAATCGATTTTCGTGTATCGACCCAGCCTACAATTAACGGCGAAAACATTGTGATGAGAATTCTCGATGAAAAGCAATCTATCATGACTCTCGAAAAACTTGGTTTTTCGGAGCATTGCAAAAATGTGCTTACAAAAATGGTTAAAAGGCCAGAAGGAGTTATTATTCTTACAGGGCCCACTGGCTCTGGTAAAACCACCACTCTTTATACTGTTTTAAACTACATAAACTCTATCGATAAAAACATCATGACTTTAGAAGATCCTGTTGAGTATCGTATTCCACTCATCAGGCAATCTAATATTCGCCACGATATTGGTATGGATTTTGCCACTGGTATCAAAGCAATTTTAAGACAAGATCCCGATGTTATTTTGGTGGGCGAGATCCGAGACAAAGATACCGCAGTAACTGCCATTCAGGCCGCCATGACTGGTCACCAAGTTTATAGCTCTCTTCACACCAACGATGCTTTAAGTGCCATTCCAAGGCTAATGAATATTGGGGTTCCTACTTATTTGCTTTCGGGGGCTTTAATTGGCATTATTGCTCAGCGATTAGCTCGAAAACTTTGTGTGCATTGCAAAGCCGAACAACCAATCACCGAATTTGAAAAAAAATTATTAGGTCCAAAATATGCTAATGTAACCAAGCTTTATCAGGCGGTAGGTTGCGATAAATGTAGCCATGGTTATAAGGGTCGAATGGCGGTTTCTGAAATTCTACCTTTCGATCGTGAGCTTGATGAAATGATTGTGGCTTCTGCTAGCCGAAAAGAAATGATGAAATATGCTCTTAGTGTTGGTTTTGTGCCAATTGTCGAAGATGGCTTACAAAAAGTTGTGGCAGGTCATATGGATTTAAAAGAACTCATCAGGGTAGTTGATTTAACCGACAGAATGTAATAAAACTATGTTTAATTTTTCAGCATCTTTTCCCAATTCTCGCCCCAGAAGAAACAGGCAAAACAAGGCAATATTAAATTTACTTACCCAGCACCATCTTTTGCCTAGTAATCTTATTTTGCCTTTATTTGTGGTTGAGGGGCAAAATATTGCCGAGCCTATTTTAGCATTACCCGATTGCTTTCGTTTTAGCCCCGATTTAATTGTTAAAAAAGCTAAAGAGGCTTATCAAAACCAAATTTATGCCGTTATGCTGTTTGGGGTGGTGCCAGAAACTTTAAAATGCGAAACAGGTAAAGAAGCCCATAATAGCCATAATTTAATTTGCCAAACCATCAAAAAAATTAAAGAAGAGGTTCCAGAAATTTTAGTAATTGCCGATGTTGCTCTCGACCC
>RFXY01000106.1 GCA_009921385.1 Pseudomonadota bacterium | reverse complement strand
CCCCTTCTGCAGAAGGGGAATTGTGCCCCAGTTCTACTTGCAAACATTCGCATAAGTTTGCACTTATGCGAAAATCCACCACTTCCAAGAGAAGACAAATTAAGATCGAAAGTGTTTTTATGTGAGATTTTTTAACGGATGATGTTGTAGTATGGTTTTTTTTAATTTACTTTCACCTACCGCAGTGTAAATTTCGGTGGTGTTAATATTGCTGTGCCCCAATAATTCTTGCAAAATTCGTAAATCTAGACCATTTTCTAGCAAATGAGTGGCAAAAGAATGTCGAATTGCATGCGGATAAACCTTGTGTTGATCGATATTGCAAGCAAGAGCAATTTTTTTGATTGACAAAAAAAATCCTTGCCTAGTAAGATGACTATTTTTGTTGACCGCTAACTTACCAGAATTAATTAATTGTTTTTTACTAGTTCTTATTTTACCTAAAAACAACCATTCTTGATTAGCATATTGCCTACGATAATGCAAATATTTTGGCAAAATACAAAGGCAAGCCGAATTCAGCGGGGCAATTCTTTCTTTATTGCCTTTGCCTGTTACCAACAAATAATCTAACAATCTATCGCCATCAAACTGCAAGGCAGAAAACGGCAACGAAACCAACTCCGAAACTCGCAAACCAGCAGAATACATAATTTCGAACATTGTGGCAAATTTTAAATTAAATTCACTTTCTTGTTGATATAGATGATTCATCATTTTATTGATTTCGTCGCGAGTTAAAAAATTAGGTAAATTTTTGCCAAGTTTAGGAGAAACTAAATCTAAACACGGATTATGATCTAATATTTTTTCTGCTAACAAAAAGTGAAAAAAACTTTTAAAACAAGAAATTTTTCGTTGTAAAGAAGTGTTTTGCAAATGGCTATGTTGCTGTAAATAATCGCTAAGATGTTGACTAGTAATTTGCTTTATGTCGAGATTTTGCTGTGCAAAAAACTGCAACAGATCTGTTAAATCAAAAAAATAAGCCTGCTTGGTATTTTGACTAAGCCCATCTTCGCTGATGATTTTGTTTAAAAACATTGCAATTAGCTTTTGCATATCTTTTAACGATTTAAAGAACAGTATTGTTGATAATTTTTGGTTTTTTAGAAATAAGAATCATTGCCACCAAAATAATACCAGAGCCAACGAAAACATAAAAATCGGGCTTTTCATGAAACACAAAATAAGCAATTAATGAAATAAAAATTAATCGAGTAAAATCGATAGGCGAAACAGTGGCTAAATCGCTCACACTGTAAGCTTTTGCCACATACATATGAGACAAATTAGAAATTAAACCAAGCATAGCAAATAAAAATAAATTTAATAAGGTTATTTTTTGCAAGTGCATAAGACCAAAAGGTATTGAAAAAAACAACATAAAAATAGACATATATGCCACAATAGTTGTTGGTTTTTCGGTTTTAGTCATCATTTTTACTACTAAATTAGAAATAACCCAAAGCAATACCGAAATTAATGGCACCAAATAAATAAGAGAAATATTTTTAAAACCTGGCCTTAAAATAATTAAAACCCCAGCAAAACTTAACAAACAAGCAAAATAGGTGTATTTATTAATTCTTTCTTGCAAAAATAACTGACCCGCCAAAATAGTAAGAATCGGACTTAAAAAACTTAAAGAAACCGCTTCTTGCAAAGGCAAAACCGAAATGGTATAAAACCAACACATCATAGTTAGTGTGCCGTTTAAACCTCTTAAAAAATGATGCCCGATTTTTTTAGTATGTAATATTTTTTTATAATCCTGTATAAACAACGGCACGAAAAAAATAACACTAAATAAATTTCGCATCAAAACTATAAAAGAACTATGAAATTTATCAGATAAAAATCTGACCATGGCAATCATAATTGATGCTAAAAAACAGGCGAAAGCCATATACAACAAGCCTTGCCATGATTTATTTTTTAGCATAAGATTTTTTGATAAAATTCTATTGCTTGCTTATTGGCAGTAATTTTTTTAAAATCGATAGAATCAATAAAAACACCTTCTAAAAATCTGGCTCGAGAAAGTGCAACATATGCCTGACCTGCATCAAAAACATAATTAAGGTCGCACTTGATTTTGTCAAGGGTTAAACCTTGCGATTTATGAACGGTGATAGACCAAGCCAAAACAAGAGGGATCTGCACCAAAGAAGCCTCTATTTCTATTGCTTTGGTAGTGAGATTAATTTTTTCGATATTCCAAGTTTCAGGAGCAATAACATAGCTTTTTTGATCAGCAAATTCAACAATCGGATAATTTTTTTTGCTAGAAAAATCTTTAACAATACCGATAGAACCATTGACCACTCCTTCTTTTTGCAAGGAGTTTTTAATCATCATTACTTGAGCACCGATTTTTAAGGTAAGATTTTCGTAGGCTAAACAATTTTTTTTTAAGAAAACAATTTTGTTTTCATTGCCTTTGTAAGTGGCAGAAAAGTCTTTGGCTTCGCCATTTATTTGTTGCAAAAATTGCTGATTAATTTCATCTGCCCGGTGATTGTGAGTGGTAAGAACTGTGGGTTTAATAGCGGGAGAGTTGTCATAAACGGCAATTCTAGCAGTAAGTAACTGTTTTACTTCGTCGTTAATATTGCCAAAACGAATATGATTTAGCACTTCCACAAATTTAGCATCTGATTGCCGAAAACTTTGATTAAGAATGATGTTTTTTAAATTAAGATCTTGCCAAACTTGACTATCAAAACAATATTTAGCACCATCTTTATGATTACCTACTGGCGGTAATTGCAAAAAATCACCAAAAAGCAATATTTGCAAACCACCCATTGGTTTTTGATTTTTTCTAATGTTTTGCAAAACTTTGTTTAATAAATCAAGAACTTCGGCAGAAATCATTGAGATTTCATCGATAATTAAACAATTAGTAGCCCTGATTCTTTGTTTAATTTTGCTAAATTTAAAAGAGTTAAGATTTTCTAGAATATGTTCTAAAGGCTGGTTTGCCAAACCAATGCCAGCCCAAGAATGAATAGTTGAGCCACCAATATTGACAGCAGCAATGCCAGTGCTGGCAGTTATTTCTAAACCTAATTGAGAGTAGTTATTTTTAAGAAAATTAATAAGATAAGATTTGCCACAACCTGCACCACCCGAAACAAAAACATTTTCACCAAGTAAAAAGTAATTTACAGCATTTTGTTGTAAATTGGACAGCTCGTTGTTTTGTATATTCATAAAATTTAAACTAAACAAGGGGCAGTATAAGCCCCTTGAGTGTCAAAAAGAGATTATTTTTTTTCTCTGATAGCTTTGATTTTTTCTTGTAAAGAAGCTTTATCAACCGCACCTGGGATTAGCTCTTCGCCAATAACAAAACCTGGAGTTCCAGAAATACCAATAGAAGAACCTAATTCGATGCTACCATTAATGATTTTTTCGATTTCATCTTTCTTGCTAGAAAGAGTTTTTTCTAGTTCAGCAGAATTAACACCAGCAGTTTTAGCAGCTTTTAAAGCGGCAGATTTGCCTTTTTCTTTTGTTTTCATTAATTCGTCGTGGAAAGCCTTAAATGCTTTTGGGCTAATCATATTAACAGCAACAGAAACTTTTGCCATTTCAAGAGAATCTGGACCTAAGATTGGAAATTCACGATAAATAATTCTTACCTTAGAATCTGACTTGATTAAATCTTCAACAGAAGCTTGGGCTTTTTTGCAATAACCGCAGTTATAATCATAAAACTCAACGATAGAAACATCGTAGCCAGCAGGAGCATATTCACCTGTAACTTTAGTGTTAAATAATTCTTCTTTTTTAGCACTAATATTTTTTTGTGCATTTTTTTGTTGCTCTTCTTGAGCTTTTTTATACATATTTTGCACAGATTCTAAAATAGCTTGCGGATTATTTTCAACCCATTTAGCCACAACTTCTTCAACATCTTTCACTTCGCTTATATTTTGGTTAGGATCAAGACCACTACCTTTTTTTTCTGCGGTATTTTCTGTGGCAGAATCTGATTTTTTAGAGAATTTTTGATAACCAAAATAGGCACCACCAATAATAGCAATACCAGCAATACCAGCAATTGCTAATTTAATTATAGATTGTTTATTTTGAGATTTTAAGAAAGACATAACAAAATTTTTTGGTTGTTTTTATAGAATTAAACTATCTAAATGGTTTGATTTAGATGTTTTAATTAGTAAATTTTAATATAGCATTTTAAATAAACAATAGTTAAAATGACAACAAACGATAATTCTAAATTTTAATAGACAGTTTACCTCAAGCGTTAAATGGCGAGTTTAAAACTTA
>RFXY01000105.1 GCA_009921385.1 Pseudomonadota bacterium | reverse complement strand
CAAAAAGCTTATGAGCAAGCAAATAGATCTTACCAAGCAGCAGAAGAAAGATGGCTTAGTGGCGAAGCTTTAAAAGAACAACAGCGAGATATGTTATAGACATTAAAAAAAAGTTATTTAAGAAAAAATATTTAATTACAAAACTTGCAAAAAAAATTTTAGAAAATTAAAATGATGTAAATTTAAATTTATAAATAAGTCACAAAAAAATGTCAGAAAAAATTAAAATTGCTATTGTTGGGGCTTCGGGCTACACTGGTGTTGAGCTTATTCGCTTGCTTTTGCAACATCCGCAGGTTGAAATTTCGGCTCTTGTTGCCAACAGCTCTGCCAATTGCGAAATTAGCTCTATTTATCAGCATTTAGCTTTGCAAAATTTGCCAATTATGCAAAACATTGAAGCAGTAGATTTTAGCAAAATACAAGCAGTTTTTATGTGCCTGCCCCACACCACCACCCAAGAAACTTGCCTAAAACTACTTGTCAATAAGCAAAATCAGCATCTAAAAATCATCGATTTATCAGCAGATTTTCGCCTAAAAAACACCGACGATTATCAAAAATGGTATCAACATCAGCATTTAGCCAAGCACTTGCAAGAAAAAGCGGTTTATGCTCTCACCGAAATTTATCGCCACCAACTTGCTAAAAAACAAATAATCTCTTGCCCTGGTTGCTATCCAACTTCGGTTTTGTTGCCCTTGTATCCGCTGTTAGTTAATAATTTAATCAACCCACACAACATTATTATCGATGCCAAGTCGGGCACTTCTGGGGCTGGCCGATCTTTAAAAACCAACAATTTATTTTGCGAAGTCAACGAATCGGTGAAGGCTTATAGCATCGGCAACCACCGCCATTTAGGCGAAATTTCGCAAGAACTTAGCTTGGCTTGTAATCAAGAAGTTAATCCAGAATTTACCCCACATTTATTGCCAGTAAATAGAGGCATTATTTCTACTATTTATGTTGATATTTTACCAAATTTTACCCATCAAGATCTCAAAAATTGCCTAGCCACAAAATATGACGGCGAATATTTTGTACATTTAGTTGAGCATTTGCCGAGTTTAAAAGATGTCGTCAACACCAATATGTGCCTCATCAATATTTCTGCTGGCAACAATAAAAACAAAGCAATTATTGTGTCGGTGCTAGATAATTTGGTAAAAGGAGCTTCGGGGCAAGCAGTGCAAAATTTTAACAATATTTTTGGCATCGACGAAAGAACTGGCCTAAATTTACTGCCAATTTTTCCATAATCAATATAAAATAAAATTTTACAAATTTTTAGTTGCCAAAAAAAAAATCGATGTTAAAATTAACTTTTAAAAAAGACAACATTTTTAGGCAAAATATTTTTTTATAAAACATTATAATTATTTTTTTCATGCAACCAAACAAAGCAAAACCAACATCGCCTCACCTGCAAATATATCGTTGGAATATTTCTTCTCTCACTTCTATTATGCACCGTTTAACTGGTGTTGCTCTTTATGTTTCTTTGGTTTTTATGGCTTGGGGCATTTTTTATTACACTTACAACACCAGTCCAAACAACAACCTTCATTGCGATTGTTTTTTTACTAAAATAATTCATATTTTATTTTGCGGAGCGGTAATTAGTTCTGCTTTTTGTCTATACTATCATTTTTGCAACGGCATTCGTCATTTATTTTGGGATATCGGCAAAGGTTTTGAACTAAACACTGCCAAAAAAACTGGTTATTTAGTTATTTTTTTAGCTCTCCTACTCACTATAATCACGGTTTCTATCGCTGTTTATCTTAAATTTTTCTAAAATATGAAAAAAACAAAAATCGCTCCTTCCACCAAACATGGCTTTCAGCACTGGTTATTACAAAAAGTTTCTGCTGTGGCTTTAATTCCTTTGGTTATTTGGCTAATCCTTTCTTTTGTCAATATTGGCCTTGATCCACAAGGTTATTTACCAATCTTTTTTTCTTACCCTCTTAATGCTTTTATGGGAATATTATTTTTCTGTTTTGGCTTTTATCACGGCTCACTAGGCTTGCAAGTTATAATCGAAGATTATATCACCAACAAAGCTAAGGTGCATTTTTATGTAATGCTGGTTAACTTTATTTCTATCACCACCTCTGTTGCTGTTTGCATTGCCATTTTAAAACTTCATATTACTAATTAATTATGTCTGACAAAAAAATTGCCAATTATTCTGTTATCGATCATCAATTCGATGTTTTAGTTGTCGGTGCTGGTGGTGCTGGCTTAAGAGCAACTTTTGGTATGGCTCAAAAAGGTCTAAACACCGCTTGCATTAGCAAAGTTTTTCCAACTCGCTCTCACACTGTGGCTGCTCAAGGTGGCATTTCGGCAGCTCTTGGCAATATGGGCGAAGATGACTGGAGATGGCATATGTTTGACACCATCAAAGGCTCCGATTGGCTTGGCGATCAAGATGCCATCGAATATATGTGCAAAGAAGCACCAGATGCCATTATTGAGCTTGAGCACTACGGTGTGCCTTTTTCTCGCACCAAAGAAGGCAAAATCTATCAAAGACCATTCGGTGGCATGACCACCAAATATGGCGAGGGCGGGCCAGCTCAACGAACTTGTGCCGCCGCCGATCGCACTGGGCATGCCATTTTGCACACTCTTTATCAGCAGTCTTTAAAACATAATGCAAAATTTTTTATCGAATTTTTTGCCCTCGATTTAATTATGGAAAATGGTGTTTGTCAAGGAGTAACTGCCATTTCTATGGTTGATGGTAATATTCATCGTTTTAAAGCCCAATTGGTTGTGTTGGCAACTGGCGGTTATGGTCGAGCCTATTTTTCTGCCACTTCCGCTCACACCTGCACTGGCGACGGCAATGCTATGGCTTTAAGAGCTGGCTTGCCTTTACAAGATATGGAATTTGTGCAATTTCACCCAACAGGCATTTATGGATCTGGTTGCTTAATTACCGAAGGGGCAAGGGGCGAAGGTGGTTATTTAGTTAATTCTGCTGGCGAGAGATTTATGGAAAGATATGCACCATCTGCCAAAGATTTAGCCAGTCGCGATGTGGTTTCTAGAGCCATGACCATGGAAATTATGGCAGGCAGAGGAGTTGGCGAAAACAAAGATCATATTTTTTTACATTTAAACCATCTCGATCCCGCTGTTTTACATCAAAGACTACCAGGTATTTCTGAAACTGCTAAAATTTTTGCCGGAGTTGATCTTACCAAACAACCAATACCAGTATTGCCAACAGTGCATTACAATATGGGTGGCATTCCAACCAACTACAAAGGCGAAGTTCTTAACATCAAAAACGGTCAAGCAACCGTGGTGCCGGGCCTTATGGCAATTGGTGAAGCGGCTTGTGTTTCTGTGCACGGTGCCAACAGGCTTGGCTCAAATTCTTTGCTTGATCTTGTGGTTTTTGGCAGATCGGCAGCCATTCGAGCTTCTGAAATCGTTAAACCAAATACCAAACAAGAGCATTTCACAGGCAACGAAGGAGAGCAATCTATTGCCAGACTCGATAAAATCAGATATGCCAAAGGTGCTTTATCGACTGCAAAAATTAAGTCAGAAATGCAAAACTGTATGCAAAAACATGCCGCAGTGTTTCGCACCGAAAGTTTATTGCAACAAGGTCAAACTAAAATGCAAGAAATTTTTCATAGTTTTTCTGATCTTGCCATCAGCGATAGAGGTTTGATATGGAACTCCGATTTAATTGAAGCCTTAGAACTCGATAATTTAAGATCACAAGCACTAGTAACTATCGCTTCTGCTTTAAATCGCAAAGAAAGCAGGGGTGCCCATGCTCGAGAAGATTTTAAAGAAAGAGACGATGAAAACTGGCTAAAACACACTATTATGTGGTGCAACGAGGTTGGTTCGTTAAAAATCGATTATCGCGAGGTGATTTTAAAACCTCTTACCAACGAGGTTTCTGCTTTCCCTCCTAAAAAAAGAGTTTATTAATTTTTTAATTATTTTTTATGAATAAACTTCTCCTAGGATTATTTGTTTTGACATCACAAAATCAAATCTCGCAAACACAATCCGCATCTAGTAATGACCCAGACAGACCTTATTCTACTTTTGATACAGAAAGTAATGAACATAAAAGACTTTTGACTCCGCCATTTGGTGATTTTATAGCAAGAATAACACAATATAACTTAGAATCTCTTAAATTTTTTAGTTCCGTTATACCTCTTTGTCTTAATTGTTTCTTAGATGCAAACTTTATTCTCGTCATAATCATAATTATTGCTTAATAGCGCAAATACTACTCGTGCTAACTTATTTGCTATTGCAACAACAGTTCG
>RFXY01000104.1 GCA_009921385.1 Pseudomonadota bacterium | reverse complement strand
GCAGCGCCTTAGAATTAGCCTCGGCATAAGCAACACTCAGCAAGAAATTGATTATTTTTTAAATGTTTATCAACAATTTTATCAATTACAGCAAAAATTATGTCAATAAAATTACCAGTCTACCTCGATTATCAAGCCACCACACCAATTGATCCTCGGGTTATCGAAATTATGCTTCATACTATGCAAAACGATTTTGGCAATCCGCATTCGCGTAGCCATTTTTATGGTTGGAGAGCCGAAGAATTGGTTGAAATCGCCAGAAAGCAAGTGGCAGATCTTATTAATGCCAACGAAAAAGAAATTTTTTTCACTTCTGGAGCCACCGAATCAAACAACATTGCCCTAAAAGGAGTGGCAAATTTTTATAAAAGCAACCAAAAAAATCACATTATCACCGTTGCCACCGAGCATAAATGTGTCATCAATTCTTGTCGCGACTTGGAGCAAGAAGGTTTTTCGGTCACTTTTTTACCTGTTCAAAAAAATGGTTTAATCGATCTAGAACAGCTAAAATCGGCAATTACACCAAAAACTTGTTTGGTATCGGTCATGGCAATCAACAACGAAATTGGGGTGATTCAGCCTTTGGCAGAAATTGGCAAAATTTGCCGTCAACATCAAGTTTTTTTCCACACCGATTGTGCTCAATCTTTTGGCAAAATACCGCTCGATGTTGAGGCCATGAACATCGATTTAATGAGTATTTCTGGGCATAAAATTTATGGTCCAAAAGGCATTGGGGCAATTTTTATCAGAAGAAAACCACGAGTAAGGATCAAGCCGTTGTTTAGCGGTGGAGGGCAAGAAAGAGGTATTCGATCGGGCACGGTACCAACTGCTTTGGCGGTTGGTTTAGGCAAGGCTGCAGAAATTGCCAAGCAAGAAATGCAGCAAGACTACCAAAAAATCAGCAAATTAAGCCAAAAATTTGCTTCTGCTATTAATAATCTTACCTATGTTTATTTAAACGGCGATAGTTGCAATCGCTATGCTGGTAATTTAAACTTTTCGTTTGCTGGCATCGAGGGCGAATCGATGATTATGGCAATCAAAGATTTGGCGGTTTCTTCTGGTTCTGCCTGCACCTCGGCTTCGCTTGAGCCTTCTTATGTGTTGTATGCTTTAGGGGTGGGTGCCGATTTGGCCCACACTTCTATTCGCTTTGGCTTGGGTCGATTCACCACCGAAGAAGAAATAGATTTTGCGATCAATCTTATTACTAGCAAGGTGCAAAAATTGCGAAATATGAGCCCGCTTTGGGATATGATTCAAAAAGGTATCGATCTTAATTCGATTCAATGGCATTCTCATTAACTTATTTTTACAAACTTATGTCTTATTCACAAAAACTTTTAGATCACTACGAAAATCCAAGAAATGTTGGCTCACTTAACGACCAAGCAAAAAATGTAGGCACTGGCTTGGTTGGTGCCCCTGCTTGTGGCGATGTGATGCAACTGCAAATTGAGGTTGACCAACAATCTGGCAAAATTATCGATGCCAAATTTAAAACTTTTGGTTGTGGTTCTGCCATTGCTTCGAGTTCTTTGGCAACCGAATGGTTAATTGGCAAAGAAATTGAAAATGCTGGCCAAATTACCAACAAAGAAATCGCCGCCGAATTGTCGCTTCCGCCAGTGAAAATTCACTGTTCGCTTTTGGCAGAAGAAGCAATTCAAGCGGCCATCGCCGACTACACAAAAAAAAATGCTAAACCAACAACAGAATAATCTTTCATTATGTCGCTACCTTCTCATCCTGTGGTAAGTTATCTTGCAATTAGCCATGAAGCTGCCAAGCAAATTATGCTGTTGTTGCAAAATAGGGCAGAAAGTTGTCAGGGCATCAGAGTGGCGGTTCGCACTAGGGGCTGTTCGGGTTTGAGTTATACCATCGAATATGCAGTTGCCGAAAAAAACATTAGCAAGTTTGATGATGTTGTTGCCTACAATCAAAACGATATGCAATTTTGTTTATATATCGACCCCAAAGCTTCGATGTTTTTAATTGGTAGTGAAATGATTTTCAAACAAGACGATCTTTCTTCGGGCTTTGATTTTGTCAATCCCAACGAAAAAGGCAGATGCGGTTGCGGTGAAAGTTTTAAAGTATAAATTCTATGAATTATTTTAGCATTTTACAAATTCCTCTGCATCCTTGCCCCGATCAAAACTTGGTGCAACAACAATATTTACAACTGCAACAGCAATTTCACCCCGATTTGCAAAACGAGGTCGATGCCGATTTTTCGGCAAACCTTAATGTTGCCTACCAAACTTTACACAATCCTTTTTTAGCCTCTTGCTATTGGCTAAAACTGCACGGCATCGATATTTTTAGCGAGTCTTGCCAAGTTAAGCCCACTACATCAATTTTACAAGAAGTTTTTGCCCTACACAACAGCATAAATTCTAGCAATAAAGCCACTATCAAGCAAAATTTACAGCAAAAAATCAAACTTGCTCTTGAAAATATTTCGCCATTATATCAAAATTATCTTAATCAACAAACCAATGCACTTGTTGATTTTGCTTTGCACTTAATGACAATTCAATACTACCAAAAAACCCTCAACAACCTGCATCAATTATGAGTTTAATTCAAATAAACGAGCCAGTGCCAATAAAAAATCATCAACCAACAGAAGAAATTGTGGTTGGCATCGATCTTGGAACCACTAATTCGCTAATTTCTGCGGTAATTGACGATCAACTACACATCATTGCCAACAGCAATCAACAAAGCATTATCCCTTCTGTTGTGCATTTTGATAGCGAGGGCAATTTGCTTGGAGTAGGCGAATACATTGAGGGGGCGGTTTATTCTATTGTGTCTAGCAAAAGATTGATGGGTAAGGGGAAGGGCGATTTGGCAGGTATTAATTTTGCTCATTCGCACCTGATTTGCCAGCAAACTACCGCCCAAAATTCGCTTTACCTTAACATTGCCAGCAAAAAAATTTCTATCATCGAAATCGCTTCTTATATTTTGCTTTATCTCAAACAAATGGCAGAAGAACAGCTAAACACCAACATCAGCAAGGCGGTTATCACTGTGCCAGCCTATTTTGATGAGGCCGCCAAGCTTGCAACCAAGCAAGCTGCTCAATTGGCGGGCTTGCAAGTAATTCGGCTATTAAACGAGCCAACTTCGGCCGCTTTTGCCTATGGCTTGTGGCAACAAAACGATAGCCAAAACGAAAGCAAGCTTTATGCTATCTACGATTTGGGCGGTGGCACTTTTGATGTGTCGATTCTTAAAAAACAACAACAGGTTTTTCAGGTTTTAGGAGTTTCGGGCAACAACAATTTAGGCGGAGACGATATCGATCATCTGCTTTTTCAACAAGGTTTTGCCGAAAATTTAGTTGTGGCAAAGCAAATTAAAGAGCAACTCACTTTTGTTGATAATTTTCACAATGTAAGCAAACAGCAATTTAACCAGTTGATTAGCGATTTTACTCAACAAACTATCGATATTTTTGGCAATTTAATGCTCGAGCTAAACCTCGATTTTCATCAACTCGATGCTTTAATTTTAGTTGGTGGCTCAACCTATATTCCGCTTATCAAAGAGCAACTAGCCAAATTAGTGCCAGCAGAGGGCGGGCTTGC
Organism: Pseudomonadota bacterium; assembly: GCA_009921385.1. Next base: position 794 of record RFXY01000104.1, on the reverse strand, counting down.
AAGCTCATAATTTAACCAGCAGTAAAAATAATTTGTTGCTCGATGTTAATCCGCTGTCACTTGGTGTGGAAATTATGGGGGGTATTGTTGATAAAATTATACCAAAAAATTCGCCGATTCCAGCAACTAAAACCAAAGATTTTACCACTTATGCCAACAAGCAAACTGCCATCAAACTTCATATCGTGCAAGGCGAAAGAGAGTTTGCTTGCGATTGTCGTTCTCTTGCCTATTTTGAAATCAAAAATCTCCCACCATTACCAGCAGGGGCGGTGAGATTGCAACTTACTTTTGCACTTGATGCCGATGGCTTGCTTACGGTGAAGGCCTACGAAAAAATTACTAAACAATTTTTGGAAGTGGCGGTCAATTCTTCTTTTGCCCTAAATGAAGCAGAAATCAAAAATATTTTGTTGCAATCTTGGCAATTTGCTAAAGAAGATATTGCGAATCGCCTGTTGGTTGAAACCGTTATTTCTGCCAAAAAAGATCTCGAAATTATCTATGCCGACTTGCAAAATAGCCAATTTGATCTTGCAAACTACCTCAAAGAAAACATCAAGCAACAAGCCAACGAACTGGCTGTTTTGTTGCAACAACCTCAGCCAAATAGGCAACTAATCATCGATAGTCAAGAAAAACTCAGTAAAATCAGCGAACCACTCATTTTGGCAAAAATGAGCCATAGTTTAAAACATAAATTGCAAGATACAAAGGTGTGATACTATTTTAACTATGCAAGAAAAGATTGGCGACATTAAAAATAAAAAAATAGTTTGGTGTGGCGATCAAAA
>RFXY01000103.1 GCA_009921385.1 Pseudomonadota bacterium | reverse complement strand
AAAAAAGCCAAAACCGATTCTACCGGCTCCTTTATTTACAACAAAGAGCTACAACCCGAGCTTTATAATTTAATCAATATTTTTGCAAGCCTAAGCAAACAAGAGCCACAAACCATCATCAACAACTATCAACATAGCGGTTATGGCAAATTCAAAAACGATTTAGCCGATCTCATCATTTCTTGCCTTTCTCCTATTTGGCAAAAAACTCAACAACTGCTCAACGAACAATCTTATTTGCAACAAATCATTTTGCAAGGCAATCAAAAAGCACAACAACAAGCCAGTAAAAAGCTTGCCGAAGTATTTAATTTATTAGGTTTATGACACAAAACATCTACATCACTTCTCCCATTTATTATGTCAACGATGCCCCGCACATTGGGCATGCCTACACCTCAATTGCTTGCGATGCTTTGGCAAGATTTCATCAACTAAACAACGATCAAGTTTATTTTCTCACTGGCACCGACGAACACGGCCAAAAAGTTGAAAAATCTGCCATAGCCAAAAATCTTCCGCCCCAGCAATTTTGCGATGAAGTTTCACAAAAATTTCGCCAACTAGCCCAATTTCTTGGTTTAAGCAACAACGATTTTATCAGAACCACCGAAACCAGGCATATTTTTACTGTAGAAAAACTTTGGCAAATTTTACAAGAAAATGGCTACATTTATCGCGGTGTTTATGAAGGTTGGTATGCAGTTCGCGACGAGGCTTTTTATTCTGCCGACGAAATTATCGATGGCAAAGCCCCCAGCGGGGCAGAAGTTTCTTGGCATCAAGAAGAAAGTTATTTTTTTCGACTTTCGGCTTTTCAAGAAAAATTATTAGCTCTTTATGAAGCGGTCCCCGATTTTATTCAGCCCGTTTCACGATACAACGAGGTAGTTTCGTTTGTGAAAAGTGGCTTAAAAGATCTATCGATTTCACGAAATTCTTTTACTTGGGGCATTAAAGTTCCAAACGATCAACGAAACATCATTTATGTGTGGCTCGATGCCCTCACCAACTATCTTTCTGCCCTTGATTTTGCCGAACAATCGCCGAAATATCAACAATTTTGGCAAGAAGGCAAGCCAATTCATATTGTAGGCAAAGACATTATCAGGTTTCATGCGGTTTATTGGCCAGCTTTTTTGATGGCCGCCAATCTTAATTTGCCCCACACTATTTATGCCCACGGCTGGTGGACCAATTCTGGGCAAAAAATTTCAAAATCTCTTGGCAACATTATTTGCCCATATCAAGAAATTGCTTATTTACAAAGCAAAATCAACTCCCCTACCCTAAGCCACGATTCTTCTTTGCCAATTGCCGTTGATTATTTTCGCTATTTTTTGTTAAAAGAAGTGCCTTTTGGCAACGACGGCGACTATTCGCAAGAAAGCCTAATTAAGCGAATCAATGCCGAACTTGCCAACAACATCGGCAATTTAGTGCAACGATGCTTAACTATGGTTGCCAAAGAGTTTTCTGCTGGTCTACCTGTGGCAACACACTCTGCTTTTGCTTTGTTTGAGCCTTATCGTCAGCAATTTTTCACCGCTATGCAAAATTTTGCTTATGACAAAGCTTTGGGAGCAATCATTGATTTTGCTAGCTTAATCAACAAACAATTCAACGATACCGCCCCTTGGAATCTCAAAAAACACCAGCAAATCGCCGAAATGCAACAATGTTTACTACACACCACCGATGCCATTCGCATTATTGGCATTATGCTTTTGCCTTTCATTCCAACTTCTGCCCATAAAATTTTAGATATTTTAAACATTGCCCATAATCAACGAAATTTCGCACATCTCGCCACCTCGTGGCACGATAATCAGCAAATTTCAACTGTTTATCCTGTTTTTCCTAGATTGCAATAACAATGGCTATTTTACAAAAAAATATTCACATCGACAATTATTTAAAAAGCATCAACCAAGCCAAAATTGCTGGTTGCCTACTTTATGGCCCCAATATTTTGCTTAACAATTTTCGTTTCGAATTAATTGCCAAAAATATTGTTGCCAATTTGCAAGATCAATTTTTAGTAACCAACCTTAACAACCAGCAAATAAAAGAAGATCCTGGTGTTTTGTTAGACGAATTTTTTTCAATTCCAATGTTTGGCGACAGAAAATTAATTATCGTTAAAAATCCAGAAAAAGATTTTACCGTTGCTCTAAAAACATTGTTTACCACCACAAATTATGCCAGCAAAGGTCGAAGAAGATCCTTATTTTATGGCAATTCCTGCCTATGCCGAAAAAGAATCCGACATCAATCAATTTGTCATTTTTGAACTAAAAAAACATCAACTAAAAGCTAACACCGCCACAATCAAAGCACTCATCAACAACACTGGCAAAAACAGGCAAATTATCAGCACCGAAATCAACAAAATCGCCACTTATTTAGGAGAAAATAAAACTCTCGATCTTTTCATATTGCAAAAATTATTAGGCGAAACCCAAGCCAGTTCTGGCGAAAACTTGGTGCAAAATTTTGTGCTTGATTTTGCCTATAAAAAATATCAAATTTGCTTCGAAAATATGGCAAAAATATATTCGGTTCATCACGAATTTATTATGCTTACCCGAGTTTTAATCAACTATTTTAGCAAACTTTATTTTGGCAAAATTGCTTGGCAAATTCATCAAAAACAATTGCCACAAATCGCCTTAGAAGAAAAAATTTTCTACCCAATGCAAGAGCCGTTTTTTCAGCATCTACAACAATTAAATCAACAATTTATCAACACAATGCTACAACAACTAGAAGAATTAGAACTAAATTTAAAACAAAGCAAACTAGGGCAATACTTAGTTTTTGCTAGCTTTATAAGAAACTTGGTTAATAAAAATACAAAATAATTTATGCAAATTTTTTTAGCTTCCGATCATGCTGGTTATGCTTTAAAACAACAAATTATCGCTTTTTTACAGCAACAAAACCTCGCCACCATCGATTTAGGTTGCGATTCTGCCGAATCCGCCGTTGACTATCCCGATTTCGCCCACAAATTGGCTAAACATCTTCAAAATTCACAAGATTTTGGCATTTTAATTTGTGGTAGCGGCATTGGCATCAGCATTTCTGCCAATCGGCACCCACACATCAGGGCGGCTTTATGCCACAATGCAAAGTTGGCAAAATTAGCCAGGGCTCACAACAATGCCAATGTTTTGTGCTTGGGAGCTCGGGTCGTTACAAACAAAACAGCAATTAATATTGTAAAAAATTTTCTCAAACAACCATTTGAAGCAGGTCGACATGTTATTCGAGTCAACAAAATCAACAACCAATAAATTAATCAGAAGTTTTGGTCGAATCAAAAGCCGAAAGCTTTCTAGCCAAAAAGAATATTTATTACAAAATTTGTTACCAACTTATTTGTTAGAAAGCTATCAGCCAAACAATTTTTTGCAAAATATTTTAGAAATTGGTTATGGTTTTGGCGATTTTTTGTTTCATCAAGCAAGTAATTGGCAAAATACTATGTTTTATGGTTGCGAACCGCACCTCAACGGCATTGTTAATTTGCTTGCTAAATTACAACAACAACCTCTTGATAATTTAAAAATCAACAACTGCGATGTTCGGCTGTTTTTACAAAGCTTTCCTGATGATTTTTTTCAGCAAATTTTTATTCTCTTCCCCGACCCGTGGCCAAAAGTAAAACACTACAAAAGAAGGCTCATTAACAGCCATTTTCTTGACGAAATTTTGGCAAAAAAAATAGCAAAGCAAGGCAAACTAATTATTGCCACCGACCACCCCGATTATGCCACCTGGATTTTAGCACAACCAAGCAACAATTTTCTTTGGCAAGCCAAAAGTTCTTATGACTGGCAAAACTTTCCGCCCTATTGGCACCAAACCAAATATCAACTCAAAGCCCAAAACGAAGGCAGAGAATGTATTTATCTAGAGTTCGCAAGAAAATTATAGGTATTTTTCATCCTCATTAGGAAGTTTTACTAATGGTTCAAATTGTGCTTTTTGTGGCATACATGAAGATAAGGGATCACAAAATATTTTTAAAATATCAAAAAGAAAACCGCAAGCATAAGAGGAGCTTGTATTTGTATTCTCTTCTTCCTTATCAACTTTAACCTTATTATCAACATCAAAATTTGGTATGCCGTTCTCTATTGTAAATGTTATTACCTTACCATCCTTACAATTTAGAACACCCTTATTCCAAACTCCTTCATAAGCAGCATCTTCACCAATAGTCGCAATTCCTTCACCATTTGGTAAACCATTTTCAAAAGATCCTTGATAATAATAATCACCAGAAGAACTAAAAATATTTCCTTTACCACTTGGTAAACCATTTTTTACCTCACCTGTATAAGTAAATTCTTGTTGTGTCCCATATTCTATAATGGCTTTACCATTTAATTCATTTAATTTGTCAACATTTCCAAAATAATAAACATCATTAC
>RFXY01000102.1 GCA_009921385.1 Pseudomonadota bacterium | reverse complement strand
TAGTATGATATAACTTTCAGTTGTGCTAACGCAACAACACGATATGTTGAATATGTGGCTAAAAATAGCCAAAATTTCTACTCAAAACTAGCAAAAAATTAAAATAAGTTTGGCAAATTTGGAATTCAACAGTGCCATAATGAATTATAATATTTGTTGGAAATTTCAATATAACTTTATTAACCATAAAATTACCCTCATTCATTACGGTTATTACTTAAAAATATTTAACTTTTTTTTATTGTTATCATTTGATTATGAAATTATTACCGAATTTTTATAACTTTATTAAGTCTATTTTATCACAAAAACCTTCTGGCAACATTAAATTAGTGGTGGCGGTAAAAAATGCTGGTATTTGTAAATCGTAAATTTCGGTTAATAAATATTTTTTATAATCGTTGTCGAGATGCGAAAATACTTCGTCAAGTAGCAAAATAGTTGGTTGTTTTTTATAATATGCCGAAATTTTTGCCCGAGCCAAGCTAATGGCTAACATAATTAATTTTTGCTCTCCTGTTGAGCAGTAAGAAGCGAGGGTGTTTTTCGCTAAAAATATAGCAGAAAAATCGGCTTTATGAATGCCAAAGTTGGTTTTGCCAGAAATGCTATCTAGTTGTCGATTATTGTTTAGTTGTTGTTGATAAAATTTTTCTTTTTCTAAACCAGATAAATGATGGGTGTTCTGCTCGGTTTCGTCTTCTATTTGTAATATAACTTTGGGAAAAAAGCTATGAAAAGTGGCAATTGATTGATTAAAAAAACTAATCGCCTCTTGCCGAGTAAAAGCAATGGTAATGGCAAGCTCGCTGATTTTTTTTTCAATAACCTCAAGCCAAGCATTGTTGTTGCTGGATTTTTGTTGCAAAATTAACAATCTTTCTTTTAAAAGTTTTTGATATTGATTTAAATAAGTTTGATGCTGTAAATTAACATCGAGAACTATTTTATCGAGATAATCTCGTTTGGCGGTTTTGCCTAAAATAAATAGCTGCTCTAATTGCGGAGTGAGGCAGATAAAATTTGGTAGATAGTTTTTTAGGTCGCTTTGCCTGCTATTGCTTTGGTTTTGTTGGTTAATTAGCCAAGTTTTTTTATTGCTGTTTTTTTCAAAATTCAGGGCAAGATTTTGATAATAAAAATCGCAAGCAAAATCATAGGTAAAATCAAGGGAAACTTGCCAAAAAGCCTCTTGTTTATTGAGCATTTCTAAATTATTTGCTTGTCTTAAACTGCCATTTTTACCAAACAAACTTATTGCTTCTAGTAAATTAGTTTTGCCAATGCCGTTGTTGCCATAAAGCAAAACTATTGGTTGCTGAAAAATAAATTGCTGTTTCGTGAAGTTGCGAAAATTATGTAAATTTATTTGCTTAATAATACCATTTCCCATGTTTAAATACATAATTATTAATTTTAATGTTTAGTTTAAAACCTTGATTTATCTAGATAAAGCTTCGCTTTTAAACTAAATTTAAAATTAAAAATGATTTTGTTCTTTATGTATTTAAACATGGGAAATGGTATTTGTTGATGCATTTTTTGAAAAAGAAAGAAAAGCCAAATAACAGCCTAAAATTAAGGTTGGCAAGCATAAAATTTGCCCTAAAGTAAAAAATTGCCATAAAAAACCAATTTGCTCATCGGGTTGTCGAAAAAACTCAACCACCGATCGAGCAAGAGAATAGCCAATTAAAAATAATCCAGATAAAAATTTCGGTTTCTTTTCGGCAAAATAATTATTTTTATAAAAAAAAGCACAAAACATAATTATAAACAACAAAAAACCCTCTAAAATTGCCTCATAAAGCTGGCTTGGATGCCTGGGTAAATTATCGGAATAAGGAAAAATAACTCCAATAAACCCATAGCTTATTCTGCCATATAATTCGCCATTAATAAAATTAGCCACTCTGCCAAAAAATAAGCCAACAGGTGCGATAACAGCAAGTCTATCAAAAAGCCAAAAATGAGGTATTTGGTAATGTTTGCTAAAATAAAACATCGCTATAATAGAGCCCGCTAAACCGCCATGAAAAGACATACCTCCTTGCCAAACTTTTAAGATATCGAAAGTATTTTGTAAATAATATTGCGGTTGATAAAATAAAACATAGCCAAGTCTGCCACCAAGCACAATGCCTAAAATGGCAAATATTAGCCAATTTTCATAGGCTTTTTCGCTGAGAATTGCAGATTTTTTATTGCAATATTTTAGCCAATAATTAGCGATTAGCAGGCCAAAAATATAAGCCAAAGAATACCAACGAAGCTCTAGATGTAGACCAGCAATATCGATAGAAAAAAGAACAGGATGAAGATTGTGAGTGTAAATAAACATAAAAAATTAACCAAAGGGATGTTGTTGATTATCAAAAGCTTTTGAGCCACAAAAATAGGCAAAAGTGCCTTTGAGAGCTTGTGAATTTTGTTTGCTGATTGTTTTTGTAAATAAATATTGTTTTAAACACAGCAAAGAAAATTTTGTCAGCATTCGTATTGCCCTTAGTTTGGCAATGGTTTTGCCCCAGATTTTTTCAGTATAATAGAGCTTTGACCAGCCAAAGCGGTGCCAATAAGTTTTTTCAATTTCTGCCAAACTAATGTCGCTAGATTTTGAGCCTAAATGTAAAATTTTGGTATTTTTAATAAGTGCGGTATGATAACCTTTTTTGATTACTCTTTTGCAAATTTCGTTATCTTCGCAATAAAGAAAAAAACCTTCGTCAAAAAAACCGATTTTTCGCATTATTGACATATTAAAAAACATACCTGCACCCGTAATAAATTGGTTTAATAGATAATTTTCATTAACTTGTTTGCTTGATTTTTTATTTTTTTTCAAACAAATGCCATTATCAACTAAATTATTATTTTGCATCTTAGCATTGTAAACTATTGGTCCAGCAATGGCAATGTTGTGATTGTTTTGCATTATTTGCAAACAAATTGCAATATCGTCAGAAGAAATATGAGCATCGGGGTTTAATAATAAAGCATAATTGGTGTTAATTTTCTTTAAAGCTAAATTATTTGCTCTGCCATAACCGATGTTGTATGGCGAGATTATTAAATCAATTTGTGGAAAATTATTTTTGACTATATCAACGGTGCGATCTTTAGAACTGTTATCAACAACAACAATTTGATAAGGCAGGTGAGTCAAAGATTGCAAGGCTTGCTGAATGATTTTTTCGCTATAAAAAGTAACCAAAATAATAGTTAAATTGTTTTGATTAGACATTGCTTATATTTTATATTGATTAGGAGTGTTTTTACGATATTTATCGATTTCTTTTTTGGTTAATTCGAATTTAACCAAATCTTTGCCAACTAGTTTTAAACCAGAGGTTGCCTTCACTTTGCTTGGATTTACTTGGGTTCCTTTATAAAGCAATTCAAAATGCAAATGCGGACCAGTTGATCTGCCAGTTGAACCAACATAGGCAACAACATCGCCTTGTTTTACTTTGCTTCCATTTTTAAATTTTTTGCTTAACCTGCTAGCATGACCATAGGCGGTGGAATAGTCGTTATTGTGCTTGATTTGCACATAATTGCCATAACCGCCTTTGACTCCGATATAGGTTATAACACCATTGCCAGCGGCCAAAATAGGAGTGCCTGTAGAAGCTGCAAAATCGACACCTTTATGCATTTTTGAATAACCTAAAATTGGATGCCTTCTCATGCCAAAGCCAGAAGAGATTCTTGCCCCATTGATGGGGGTTCTAAGAAGTGATTTTCGTACCGAATTGCCTTTGGCATCGAAATATTCTAGTTTGCCATTGGTTTCGTAGGCATAGGTTTCAACTTGTCTGTTGCTTAAATTTATTGCCGAATACAACACATTGCCGTCTTTAACTTTTTTGCCATTTTCATCAAAAAAACTTTCTACCAACATTTCAAACTTGTCGCCACTATGAATATCTCTTTGAAAATCTATGTCGTAGGCATAGAGACTTATCATATTCATCATCGCAGAGGCAGAAATGCCAGAATCAACCCCGTCGGCAAACAAGCCGTTTTTTATCACTCCAAAATACCTCATTTTATAAAGAGTGAGTTTTATTTCTTTCAAATTGGCAGTGTATTGAACTGGATTTTCTTGGGTTTTTTTCACAATAATTTGTTGCTGGTGGTTAAGATTAAAAACTACCTTTTCTATTTTGATGTTTCTTTGAATATCTTGATAATGAAAAGAATTTTGATTTTGCAATTGTTGATTTATAATTTGTGAATCTAGCTTTTTTTCTTTATTATCGCTTTTTTTTAGTTTTTTGTTTGCTGATTTTTGCTGATTTTTATTTAATTTTTTTGGCGATTTTTTATCCTTTTCTTTATTTTCTGTTTTTTTAGGTAAAATTATTGGTTTTAAAGGTTGATTTTGCTGTGCTTGGTGATAATCGATTTGCACAGAATAGGTTATTTTGATAACATTGCCAGAATTAAGAGGGTAGTTTGGTTTGACT
>RFXY01000101.1 GCA_009921385.1 Pseudomonadota bacterium | reverse complement strand
TGATTTGGCTAATTTTAAATTCGGTATTTTTCGTTCTCCTCATCTAGATTTTAAGCCAGAAGTTGTTAATTCTTCTCCGCAAGAAGTGGGCGATTCTTTGCAAAATCCATATGTGGTTGAAATTATTAAATCAAGATATCGTTGCCGAATTCATAGACATACCAATGCCGAAAGAGTTAGAATACAAAAAATCAATTCAGAAGGAAAAATTATTGGTGAATTTAGATTAATTGGCTTATTTACTTCTGGTGTTTACTTTTCTTCTATCAATAACATCCCAATTATCAGAAAAAAATCTGCATGGGTTATCAAAGAATCAAAATATGTAAAAGGAAGTCATAATTATAAAGATCTAATTTCTACTCTCGAAGATTATCCAAGAGACGAATTATTTCAGATAGATCAAGAAGATTTATTAAAGAATTCCACAGGCATTGTGGCAATAGCCGGCAGATCTTTAGTTAAGTTTTTTGCTCGTTGTGATAAATTTAAACGATTTATGAGTTGTTTAATTTTTATGCCAAGAGACCATACTAATTCTGAAATACGCGATTCTATTAAAGAATATTTATGCAAAATATATCAAGGCGAAGTGGCCGATTCTTTTGTGCAAATCAATAATTCTAATTTAATTCGTTTTCATGTTATTATAAGAACAAATCATCAAAATAAAATTGAAACAGATAGTGTTGTTATTGAAAAAGAAATTACCAAGCTTACCAAAGTGTGGAGCGATGAGCTACTTGAGTCTATCAAATCAAACTTTACTGATGAAAAAAGAATATTCTTGCATAGTCGTTATAAAAATGCTTTTTCGGTGAGTTATAGAAATCGTTTTGATGCCAGAATTGCAACTCTTGATATTGAGAAAATAGAAGAAAGTTTGCAAAAAAAAATGCCTATTTTTAATTTGCATAAATTAGCAGACTATCTTTGCAAAGATGTTTCTGAGTTAAAAATCTACTCACCGTCTCAAGAAATCAGCCTATCTGAAATTATGCCGATACTTGAAAGCTTTGGCTTTAATGTTATTCAAGAGCATACTTATATTGCCAATATCGAAGAAGAAAGCAAAAACCGTTCTATTCAAAAAGTTTGGATACATTATTTTAATTTAAATTTAAGCAAAAATAAAACTCAATTTAATGAAATTATTAAGCTTAATTTTGAAAAAATTATCGAAAGAATATGGCACAAAACCTCTGCAGTTTCTGGTTTGAATAAATTAGCTATTTTATGTTTATTTTCTTATAAACAAGTATATTTGCTTTCTGCTTATACTAAATATTTAGTGCAAATAGGCTTAAAAAACGATATTATTGATGCTTTAATTTGCTACCCAGAATTATGTAAAAATTTAATTGCTTTATTTGAAGCTAAATTTGATCCCAGCCTAAAAAATCAGCATCGTCGTTCTATTTTGCAAGATATTGAGCATTCTATTCAATCTAATCTTGATTTGGTGCAAGATGCTTATTGTGATTTAATAATAAAAAAACTACACAACCTAATTAAGGCAACACTTCGTACCAACTATTATCAAAAAGATGCTAATGGCAATTTTAAAAATTATCTTTCTTTTAAATTTAATTCCAAAGCAATAGATGGTCTGCCATTGCCTTTGCCGTTCGCCGAAATTTTTGTTTATTCAACCAAAACCGAGGCTATTCACCTTCGTTTTGGTAAAGTGGCAAGGGGCGGTTTGAGATGGTCAGATAGATTGGATGATTTTAGAACCGAAGTTCTTGGTTTGGTAAAAGCGCAACAAACTAAAAATGCTGTAATCGTGCCGGTTGGCTCAAAGGGTGGTTTTGTGGTAAAAACAGATGTTAGTTTAATGACCAGAGACGAAATTCAGCAAGAAGGAATAAATTGTTATCAAACATTTTTGTTTGGTTTGCTTGATATTACCGATAATGTTGTCAACGATAAAATAGTTCATCCTTTCAGATATTGCCAATAATATTTCAAAACAATACAATTTTTGGCTAGGAGATGCCTTTGCTTCTGGCGGTTCTGCTGGTTATGATCATAAAAAAATGGGTATTACTGCAAAAGGTGCTTGGATTTCGGTGATGAGACATTTTCGTGAAATGGGTTTTGATACTCAAACACAAGATTTTACTTGTGTCGGCATTGGCGATTTAGCGGGCGATGTTTTTGGTAATGGTATGTTGCTTTCTCCTCATATAAAGTTGGTTGCCGCTTTTAATCATTTGCATATTTTTCTTGATCCTAATCCAGATACTAACCAATCTTTTTTGGAAAGAAAAAGAATGTTTGAGTTACCAAGATCTACTTGGCAAGATTATAACCAGCAACTTATTTCAAAAGGTGGTGGTATTTTTCTTAGATCAAGCAAATCTATCGATATTTCTGTAGAAATGCAAAAAGTTTTAGGCATTACTCAAGATCAGCTTGCTCCTAATCAATTAATTTCTGCTATTTTAAAGACTCCTGTCGATTTATTGTGGAACGGTGGCATTGGCACTTATGTTAAGGCTACAAGTGAAAGCCATCAAGATGTTGGCGATAAAAGTAATGATAGTTTAAGAATAAATGGTACTGATCTTCGTTGCAAGGTGGTGGGTGAGGGTGGTAATTTGGGTTTTACTCAAAAAGGCAGAATAGAATATGCTCAAAATGGCGGTAAAATCAATACCGATGCTATCGATAATTCTGCTGGTGTAGATTGCTCAGATCACGAAGTTAATATTAAAATAGCTTTAATTTCTGCCATGAGAAGCAAAAAAATCACTTTGCAAGAAAGAAATTTATTGTTAGAGCAAATGACTAACCAAGTTGCTGATTTGGTTTTGCAAGATAATCGTTTGCAAACCCAAGCAATTTCTATTGTTCATCATCAAGGTTATTTGTTGTTGCCAGAGCAGAGTAAGTTTTTAGATCGATTAGAAGATCATCAAATATTAAATCGCCAACTCGAATTTTTACCTTCCAAAAGCGAAATTGAAAAATTGCAACATAATAAACAAGCATTAACTAGGCCACAACTTTCGGTGATGCTAGCCTATGCTAAAATGGAAATTTACAATGCTTTATTGCAATCCGATTTAACTTCTGATCGTTATTTTGAAAAAGATCTTTTTTCTTATTTCCCAACTATTTTACAGCAGAAATTAGCCTATGAAATCAATAATCATCAACTCAGAAAAGAAATTATTGCCACTCAAATAACTAATTTTGTTATCAATCGTGTTGGTATTACCTTTGTTGGTAGAATTTGTCAAGATAGCGGTTTTAATATTTCTGAGGTGGTAAAATGCTTGATTATTGCCTACGATTCTTTTCGATTAAACGAATCTTGGTTAAAAATAGAAGAATTAGACGGTAAAATAGCTTTAGATCTGCAAATGTCAATGTTGTTAAGTGCTAATAAACTACTAGAAAGATCAATAATGTGGCTACTGCATAATCAAATTAAAGGCGATATTTCTTCTGCGGTGTTGAGATTTCAAACTATCGCCGATGAAATATCTACTGATTTGCCTTTGGTTTTAGCTCAAGCTTCTAAAGAATCTTTCCAAAGAAAGATAGATCATTATTGTTTGCATCAAATAGAGCATAATTTAGCAACTAAAATTGCCTCAATGGATCCTATCGCTTCTTCTTATGATATTGCCGAAATTACCTCTCTTTCTAAACACGACATTAGAACTATTGCCACCATTTATTTTGCTGTTGGTAATAGACTTTCTTTAAAGTGGTTAAGAAATAAAGTGGCAGAATTATCGCTCACTAATTATTGGCAAAAATTAGCTAGCAAAACTTTGTTAGAAGATTTATATTTCTATCAAAGACAAATTACAAAAATAATCACAGAATTAAGTGAAGAAAATAATGACTATAATAATGTCGATTATTTTATAACAAATTGGGAAAAACATTATCAGTTTTTAATTACCCGATTCGATAAATTTATTGCCGAAATAAAAAATGAAAGCAACCCAGATTTAGCAATGTTTATTGTGGCACTTAACCGCATTAAACCTCTTTGCAATTAAAAATTTCTAATTTCAAAAAAAGCGAAGGGGGCAAAAACCCCCTTCGCTTTTTTAAATCGGCAAGGTAACAATAACTTTTAGCCCGCCTAGTGTTTTTGATTGGTCGAGAGTTATTTCTCCGCCGTGCGAACTTATGGCATCTTTGGTAATTGCCAAACCGAGTCCTGAGCCAATTTTAAAAGAGGTGCTGTCGAGATTTCTGGCTTGATTTAGCCTGATAAATGGTTTAAAAACATTTTCTCTTTCTGTTTTCGGAATGCCAGGGCCGTTATCTTCTATGGTAATAACAATATTTTTTTGCTGGCAAATCGCTGTAAAATCAACTTGTGTAGCATAATGAAAAGCATTGTCAATAAGATTTTTTAAAGCTCTATTTAGAGCAGAAGGTTTGATGGGTATGTTGAGATTTTTAGAAATTTGACAGTTAAAATGAATGTTTTTCTGCATTTTTTGATAATAAATAAAACAATTTTCTTCT
>RFXY01000011.1 GCA_009921385.1 Pseudomonadota bacterium | reverse complement strand
GTAAAAACAGCTGATACCACTCAATCTATCAAAGACAAAAATAAAAAAATTGGCAAAAATAAAAAAACTGGCACAAAAACTGTTTTAAAAAAATTAGCTACCGAAAAAAAACCATCCAACCCCAACAAAAAAGCCAGCAAAACAGTTGCTGTAAGCATTAAAAGCTCTATTCTTTCAGAAAAATACCGTCTTATTCAAGGTATTTCAATTAGCAATATGCGTTCAAAAAGAGATGATAATAAAAAAGTTTCCAACACTATTTCTAGTAAATTAAAAAAACTGCTTACCATCGGCAAAACACAAGGCTTTATCACCTTTGAACAAATTGTTGAAAGCACCGAAATTACTCCTGAAACAAAAAAATTTAAAAAAATACTTAACATTTTAAAAGAATTTAAAATTCAAATTATCGAAAAAGAAGAAGATCTCGAAAAACTCAGCGAAGAAGGTGTTTTGGGTAGAGACGAAGAAAAATCACAAAAAAGAAGTGAAGATTCGGTTAAAACCTATTTAAAATCAATGAGTAATGTCAAATTGCTCAGCCGTGACGACGAAGTTTCTATCGCAGTAAGAATAGAAGAAGGCAGAAATAAAATCATCAACACTTTATATCAAAGCCCTATCATTATGAGGCACTTTATTGAGTGGTATAATGGCCTTTCTAACGGCACTTTGTTGCTTCGCGATATCATTAGAATAGACGAAACCTACAACTCCGAATTAGAAGAAATAATCAAAATTAACGACCAGCAAATAAATCAATTCGACACCGGTGTTGAAGATGTCTCGGTAATTATCGAAGAAGAACAGCTCGATAATTCTGATTTGGCAGAAGAAAATATGTTTGAAGATGAAGAATTGCAAGAAATAGACGAAAGCACCACTTCTTTTGTTTCGATGGAAAGAATCTTAATGCCAAAAATGTTAGAGATTTTTCAAAAAATAGCGGTAGTTTGTCAAAAAATTATTGATAAATCAGAAAATAAAACTCCTTTACAAATCAAGCAAGATAAAGAAATTGACAAATTAAAATTAGAATTTCAAAAACTTTGTAAAGAAGTAAGTTTTAACGATATATTAATTAAAGCTTTGGTCGATCAGCTTTATGAGGCTCAACAAAAGCTTTTATCTATCGAAATAGAATTGCTAAAATATTCTCAGTCTTTTCAAATTGATAAAATAGATTTTTTACGTCATTATCAAAATTTTAACCAAAACTGGCTGAGTTATATCAGCAAAATAACTGCACCGAAATGGCAAAAATTCTATCAAGAAGGTAAAGAAAAAATTAAACATTCTCTCGAAAGAATTGCCAAATTTAACAAAATTATGGGTTTAGAAATTGCCGATTTCAAAAAAATGATTAGCGATCTTCGTTTTAGTCAAGAAGCCGAGGCAAAAGCAAAAAAAGAAATGATTGAGGCAAATTTGCGATTGGTGGTTTCTATTGCCAAAAAATACACCAACCGAGGCTTACAATTTCTCGATCTTATTCAAGAAGGCAACATCGGTCTTATGAGGGCGGTTGATAAATTCGAATACAAAAGAGGCTACAAATTTTCTACTTATGCCACTTGGTGGATCAGGCAAGCCATCACCAGAGCAATTGCCGACCAGTCTCGCACCATCAGAATTCCTATTCATATGGTTGAAACCATCAATAAAATTGTTAAAACTTCAAGGCAACTCACTCAAGAACTCGGCAGAACTCCAGATGCTCAAGAGGTTGCCGACAAACTATTAATGCCTGTCGATAAAGTGCGAAAAGTGTTAAGAACTTCAAAAGATCCTGTAAGTCTTGAATCTCCGCTATCGGGCGACGACGAAGAAAGTGTTTTGGGTGATTTTATCGAAGATAAAACTGCGGTTTTGCCTTTTGATGCCGCCTCTAATTCAAAACTAAAAGAACTCACTTCGCAAATTTTGTCTTCACTTACTTCTCGCGAAGAAAGAGTGTTGAGAATGCGATTTGGCATTGGTATGGTTTCTGACTATACTTTAGAAGAGGTTGGCAAACAATTTTCGGTTACTCGAGAAAGAATCAGGCAAATAGAAGCAAAAGCTTTAAAAAAATTGCAACATCCTAAACGGGCAAAGTTGCTGAAGAGTTTTTTACAAGATGCCTAATTTTCCGCTTACTATTGCTATTGATGGCACTGCTTCTTCTGGTAAAGGAACTTTGTCAAAAATGCTGGCAAAGCACTTTTCTTTGCCCTATTTAAACACTGGTGCTATTTATAGAGCAATTGCTTTTCGAATTGCTAACAACAGCATTTCTGCCCACATTACAGTTGAAAATTTTTTTTTGCATCTTGAAGATTTGTGTTTAAATCTTACCGCTTCTGAGCTCGAAAATCCACATATTTTTGTTGAAGATATTGGTTTGCTTGCCTCTGTAATTGCTAAAAATAAACAATTAAGACAGCATCTTTTGTTGTGGCAACATCAATTTGTTGAAAACTCAATCATCAATCACAATGGCTGTGTGCTCGATGGTCGAGACACTACCACCGTTATTTGCCCACAAGCTCGTTATAAATTTTTTATCACCGCCAATCTAAACACAAGGGCAGAAAGAAGGCAAAAACAACTCTTGTACCTTGATTTTAATGAGGTTTTGTTGCAACTAAAACAGCGAGACGAAAACGATTTTAATCGCAACATAGCTCCTCTAAAAGTTGCTTACGATTCTTTTATAATCGACAACTCTCATCTCGACATTAACCAAGGCTTTATGCAAGCTTTGTCTTTAATTATCTCTAAAATATGAATTTAATTCCTATCAAAAACTGTTTAATTTCGGTTTCTAATAAAACTGGCTTGCTAGAATTTGCCCAGTTTTTAGCTCAAAATAACATCAACATTATTTCTACTGGTGGCACTTTTAATTTGCTAAAACAACACAACATTAAGGCTTGCGAAATAGCCGATTTTACTGGTTTTCCAGAAATTCTCGATGGGCGAGTAAAAACTCTACATCCCAAAGTGCACGGAGGTTTATTGGCAATTCCTAACAATGCAGAGCATCAAAAACAAAGCCAAGAAAACAACCTAGAAAGCATAGATTTGTTGGTGGTAAATTTATATCCTTTCATAGAAACCGTAGCCAAAACCAACTCTATCGAAGAGATTATCGAAAACATCGATATCGGTGGGCCAGCTATGATTCGTTCTGCTGGTAAAAATTTTGCTTTTAAAACAGTAATAACCGACCATCAGCAATATTTGTTGTTGCAAGAAGAATTGCAAAAAAACAATTTTTGCACTAGTTTGGCTTTTCGTCAACAAATGGCAACCCAAGCTTTTGGTAATATTGCCACTTACGATTTAGCAATTGCCAATTGGTTTAGCCAACAAAACACACAAACTTTACACATTTCTTCTTCTTTAAAACAAACCTTGCGATATGGCGAAAATTCTCACCAAAAAGCTTGGCTTTATAGTGATAATTCTACATTTGGCTTGGCGAATGCCCAAGTTTTACAAGGTAAAGAATTAAGCTACAACAACTACAACGATGCCGAAGCAGCTTTGTCGTTGGTTGGTGAGTTTTCTCAACCTGCTTGTGTTATTGTGAAGCACAATAATGCATGCGGTGTGGCTGTTGCAAATGATGTTGCCACAGCTTTTCAACAGGCTTTTTTAGCCGATAGCAAAAGTGCCTATGGTGGCATTGTGGCTTTTAATAAAACACTCGATTTGGCAACTGCCGTGGCGATTTCTGCGATTTTTTTTGAAGTGATTATTGCTCCAAGTATCAGCAAAGAAGCCCAAGAATTGTTGGTAAATAAAAAGAATTTACGAGTTTTATTGCTAGAAAATGCCAGTCATAAAACAAAAAATATGATGCACATAAAATCGATTAGCGGTGGTTTTTTGGTGCAAGAAATTGATAATATTTTGCCAAAATTAAGCGATTTAAACTTGGTTTCGCAAACACCTCTCACAGAACACGAGTTGTTGCAATTGCTTTTTGCTTTGACAGTCTGCAAGCATATTAAATCTAATGCTATCGTGGTGGCGAACAACTATCAAACTTATGGCATAGGAGTTGGGCAAACCAATCGGGTCGATGCTTGTTTGTTGGCTTGTCAAAAGGCTCAAAATTTTCAGCAAGAAGGTGCTTTGGCTGATATGGCGAAAGGCTCTTTTTTGGCATCGGATGCTTTTTTCCCGTTTGCCGACAACATTGAAATTGCTCATCAATATGGCATCAAGGGCATTATCGCCCCTGCTGGCTCAATTCGAGATCAAGAAGTTATTAACAAAGCCAATCAACTTGGTATTTCTTTGTATTTTATTAACACCAGACACTTTCGTCATTAAATAATACCATTTCCATAAATAAATATCACACTTCGAATCTAATCACCCTCCCATAAAATAAATTTCTTGGGGGAGGGTGATTTAGATCGAAGTGCGATAATATTACCTCGATCTAATCGCTCCCCCCTTGAGGGGGAGCAGAAGCTAGCTTGCTAGCTTCGTGGGGGGTTAAAAAACATCATTATGCAAAATCGATGTTGTGATGCGGTTTTTTGACCCCCCACCAAAATTGCTATGCAATTTTGACTCCCCCGTAAAGCGGGGGAGTGATTAGATCGAAGTGTGATATTTATTTGTGGAAATTGTATACCTTATATTTATTAAATGTCAAATATCAGTCTAGAAATTTTAACCATTACTCAAATAAATCAAATAGTTGAGCTTGCTTATGAAGCGGGGGAAATCGCCAAAAAATATTTTTTTGCAAAAAATTTTACTCAACAAAAAAAGCCCGATGGCTCTTGTCTTACTTCGGTTGATTTATTGCTAAGTGAGTTTTTGGCAACAAATTTGGCAAAAATAGTTAAAAATATTCCTATTATTTGCGAAGAAAATAGCTTGCGAAACCAAAAATTAAATCGTTTTTTCTTGGTTGATCCCATCGATGGCACCTCGCAATTTGCTAGCGGTAATTGGCAATTTTGCATCAACATTGCTCTAATTGACAATGCTTTACCTGTTTTTGGCCTTATTTATGCTCCATTATTTGAGTTGCCTCAACAAGGGGCGATGGTTTATAATGTTAATCGGCAGTTATTTTTAAACAATCAGCCTGCAAAAATTGCCAAAAAAAACACTACTAAACTAAATATCATCGCCAGTCCAAGAGCTTCTTTACTTGATATTGCTAAATTTGTGGCAGTTTTTTACCCAGAGTTTTTGCAAAATTATAGTGTGACACCGCTTGCTTCGGCAGTAAAATTTGTGCAACTGCTGTTAGGAGAAGAAAATTTTTATTTGCATCTACGACCTTCGATGGCTTGGGATATTGCTTCTGGGCATTGTTTGTTGCAAACAAATTATGATAATTGTCTTTTTGCTTTGCCAAAAAATAATTTTGAAAAAAAACAGGCTTTAGAGAGTTTAAAATATAATAGTGAAAGCCTTGAAAATAGTTATTTTTTTGTTGATTTGTTAAGAATTTTTTAAACAATGTTTGATGATTTTTTTTTGTAAATCGATAATGGTTTTATTTTTTGAGCTTACCAAAGCAAAAGGCTCTTGAAAATACGGGATTATTTGAGTTATTTGTTGGGTAAGTTCGCTGATTTGTATGGCATTGCATTTATCAATTTTAGTAAAAATTAGATAAAAATTTAATTGCTGTTGTTGTAAAAAATTTAGAGCAGAAATATCGGCAGATTTTAGTTGTTTACTTGGGTCAAGCAATAAAAAAATAAAACTTTTTTGATTATTTGACAAAGAAACCAAAAATTCCAAACAAAGATCAGATATTTTATAAAATTGTTCTTGGGCGATTTTGGCAAAGCCATAACCTGGCAAATCGGCAACCACAAAGTGGTTTTTTTGATCTGTGGCAAGAAAAAAATTAATTTGCTGAGTTCGTCCAGGAGTTTTCGAAGAAATGGCAATTTTTTTACCAAACAAAGCATTAATTAAGCTAGATTTGCCAACATTAGATGCCCCCATAAAAACTAGTTGAGAGTGATGATGTTGATAAAATTGCTGACTATTGCCAGCACCTAATAAAAACTCGATTTTATCGAAAATTTTTGACATTTTTTATAATTTTTTAATAACAGAAACAATATGGCTAATAATTTCTTTGCCAATATCAAGTTGAGTTGCTTTTTCAATGCCTTCTAAACCTGGTGAAGAATTAACTTCGAGAATTTTTAAGCCATCAGCAGATCGAACCATATCGACCCCAGCAATTTGCAAGCCCAATAATTTGCTGGCTTTAATTGCAATTTCTTCTTCTTGATGAGTGATTTTTATCATTTTTCCGCTAGCACCTAAGTGAATGTTTGCCCTAAATTCGCCTTCTTGGGCGGTTCGTTGCATAGTGGCAATAACTTTATCGCCAATCACAAAACATCTGAGATCTTGCCCTTTGGCTTCGTAAATATATTGTTGCACCAGCACATCATTTTTTAGGCTATGAAAAGAATTGATGATGCTTTCTGCGGCTTTATTGGTTTCGGCAAGCATAACTCCAACACCTTTGGTGCCCTCGATGAGTTTGATAATTAATGGTGCTTGATTAACTTTTTGCACCAAATCTTTTGTGTAGACGGCCGAATTGGCAAAAGCAGTGGTTGGCACTGGTAAATTATTTTGAGCTAAAATTTGCAAAGTATATAGTTTGTCGCGAGAATTGATGATGGCAGAAGAAGAGTTGAGGCAATTAATGTTGATGGCTTCAAATTGCCTGATAAGAGAGGTGGCATAATAGGTGAGGGCAGGTTTTATTCTGGTGATTACACAGTTGATGTTATTGACTGCTTTGTTTTGATGGTAGACTTCTAGTTGATTGCTTTTGATAGTTAAATAACAATCGGCAATGTTGATAAAAGAGATGTCATGCCCTAAGCTAACAGCGGAAGATAATAATTTTTGATTTGAATAAAGCTTGGGATTAGAAGCGAAAAGAATTAATTTCATAGAGTAATTTTAGGCCTGTTTATATGTTTTTTGTGTAATTGTTTTATAGATATTATAAGCCATAACCAAACTACCAGTTAAGAAAAATAAACCGCCCAAAGCTCGCATCACATATAGTGGATGAGTGGCTTTTAAAACATCGATGAAAGAATATTGTAAAATACCTTGTTCGTTATAAGATCGCCACATAACTCCTTGTGAAATGCCAGAAATCCACATAGCTACAATATAAAGAACGATGCCAACGGTTGCTAGCCAAAAGTGAGTGTTGACTAATTTTGTAGAATATAGGTTGGGCTTGTTCCACAATATTGGCACTAAATGATAGATTGCTCCAAAGCTAATTAAGGCAACCCAGCCCAAAGCTCCAGAATGCACATGGCCGATAGTCCAGTCGGTGTAGTGAGATAGGGCATTGATTGCTTTGATAGACATTAACGGGCCTTCGAAAGTGCTCATGCCATAAAAAGCCACAGAGGTGATTAAAAATCGTAAAACAGGATCGGTTCTGAGTTTGTCCCATGCCCCAGAAAGAGTCATAATGCCGTTAATCATACCGCCCCAAGAAGGCATCCATAGCATAATAGAAAAAGTCATACCAAGATTTTGCACCCAGTCTGGCAAAGAAGTGTAGTGTAGATGATGTGGCCCCGCCCAAATGTAGATAAAAATCAAAGACCAAAAGTGCAAAATGGAAAGACGATAAGAATATACAGGTCTTTCTGCTCTTTTTGGCACAAAATAATACATAATGCCAATAAAACCTGCAGTTAAGAAAAAGCCAACTGCATTATGACCATACCACCATTGAATCATCGCACTTGGCACCCCGCCAAAAATTGGGTAGCTATCGACACTATCAATTTTCGTAGGAATGGCTAAATTATTGACAATATGCAACACGGTAAAGGTTAAAATGAAAGCAAGAAAAAACCAGTTGGCAACATAAATATGAGGTTCTTTGCGATTTTTTAAAGTGAGTAAAAACACCACAAAATAACTGATCCACACTGGTAAAAGTAATAGATCGGCATACCATTCTGGTTCGGCATATTCTTTGGCTTGAGTGATGCCAAAAACATAGCCAACCGCGGCTATAATAATGAAGGCCTGGTAGCCAAAAAAAATAAAATTATGCAAGCCTTTACCGCCCCACAAAGGAACCCCAGAAGTTCGTTGCACCACAAAAAAACTGGTAGCAAACAACACATTGCCACCAAAAGCAAAAATAACCGCCGAAGTGTGTAGGGGGCGAAGTCTGCCGAAACTGGTGTATTGCCAATCAAAATTTAAGATAGGAAAAGCCATTTGCGAGGCAATTAAAACCCCAACCGTAAAGCCAATAATGCCCCAAAAAACAGCGGCAAGAGTAAACATTTTGACAATGCGATAGTTGTAGTATGAATGTGTGTTAGATAGCATAATTAAAAAAACAATAATTTCAATATTGCTAAAATATTAAACATTATAATAATATTTGCAATAATTTTAAATTCGGGTAATTTCTGCCAATAATTTACCAGAGCAGAACTAAAAAGCAAGGCAGGAATTGTAGATAAACCAAAAATTAACATACCAAGCATCGCCAACAAAGGCGAATCAAAGCTAATAGCCAAGCTATAGGCAACATAGAGCAAACCGCACGGAATAAAACCCAAGATTAACCCCAAAAAATAACCTTGCCAACCAAGAGGATTATTTAACATTTTTTTGCTAATTTTGCTGAAAAATTTTTGCCAAAGTTTATTAATTGTTTGGTAGATAAAAATTTTAGTAAAAAAATGGTGAATTTTGGTAAAATATTTGCTAAATTTTTTTTTTGAGCAGTTTTGGCAAAATAAATACACAAAAAAAAGTAAAGCCAAGCTTAAAAAAAAGTGCTGTAAAATTTGTAAAGAAAAATAGTTGTCGATTTTTTTTCGCATCAAAGCAAGCAAAAATGCGGTTAGTGTGTAGGTGGTGATTCGACCAAAATGATAGGGCAGTAGAGCATAAGATTTAATTTTTTGCAAAGACATTTCTGGGTAAGTGTTGTGGTTGGTGGCATTATGGGTGAGGGTGGCAACGATTGGCCCGCACATTGCTAGGCAATGGCTAAAGCTTTGAGTGATTCCTAAAAATAACAATGGATAAATTAAAAGAAAATCCGACATTTATGGGGTTGGTAAGGTGTTTTTAACAACTTGGCAATTGTTAATTTCGAGCACTTCTTGACATTTTTCTTGTTGAAAACAAATCTCTAAATCAACATTATTCAATGTTTCGCACTCTTTTTTTGCTTCTGCTATGTTTTGAGTGAGGCAAGCAAGTTTTTTGGTGCATTGCTCTTGATGAAAAGTTTTTTGCCATAAAATTGTTGCCAAAATTTCTAAAGATTGATTTTTTGCTTGATCTTGGCATAAAATAAGATTGTCGATGGTTTGCCAGCTACTGTGCTGATTATTGTAAAGAACTGCATATTGTTGTTGATTATGCCAAAAAAAGCTGAGTTGTTTTAGGTCGCTATTGTTAGGAATTTTGAAAAATAAATCTTGTGTTGTGGTGGGTGCATAAATTTGTTGATGCACAAATAGTTTGTCGGCAAATAAACAAGGTTGAGCCTTTATTTCATTGCTTGTTGAAGACAAAAAAAACTTGTTAATATTGCCATTAAAGGCGGTAAAATTAATTTTATTGTATTTGGTGGTGTAAAAATCGTAGTTTTTGTTGATGATTTTTGGATAGGTTTTTTGAATAGAATTTCGATGATAAGCAAGTTGAGTGGCTAAAATTTTGTTGCTAAAAATATGTAAAGTGGTGGGATGAAAATAGGGCTTGCCAAACAAAGAATCGGCGAAAAAACATTTGTTGACAATGGTGTTGTCGCAGTTTTGTTGAGTGAGTTCTATTTCTAAAAAATAATCTGTTTCTATCGAGGTATTTTTTGGTTGAAGATCGAAATTATCGTTTGATTCTGGATTTTTAAAGATAAATTTTTTATTTTTTGGTTTTTTTTGCTGATGATTTTTGCTGATTTTTTTAGCGATTGTTTTGGTTTTTTTGCTGTTTTTGCTATTATTTTGAGCAAAACTGGTGCCAAAACTGATATTGTAGCAAAAAAATATAAGCAAAAAAATAACAATTTTGATGTTTTTAAAAACAGCTAATACCATTTCAACTTTAAAATTAATCAATCTAACAAAATATTTTTGAGATAAAAACTTTAAGAAACGAAAGCTGTATATCCATACAGCTTGAGGCTTTTTTATACAAAAAGTAGTCGTGCTAATGCAACGACAGCTTTTTAGCCAAAAAGATGAAGTTAGATTGATTAAATATCTAACGATGTATTTTAAGTTGAAATGGTATAATTGCATATTTTAGTTATTGATTTGGTTTTTTCTTCTTTGTAAATAAGCCGTTCTTACCAAGGCATAAGAATCAAAAGAATTTTTTCTAATTTCTTTAATAGTGTCAAGTAATTCTTCGCGATTGCTGATTAAATTTAGTGAATTTATGGTAATTCGAGGAGAACTTGCAAGAGAATTGGTATTAAAAATATCATAACCCAAAGGGTTTGCCAATTTTTCTGTGGTTAATCCAACAAAATCAACACCTGTGCTTGGCCCTAACAAAGGCAAAACTAAGTAAGGAGAAGATTTTAAGCCATGATAGGCAAGAGTTTGTCCTAGATCTTCGAATTGATAACTGATGTTTTTTTTCTTGGCAACATCAAATAAACCAAGGCAACCAAAAGTTGAATTGATAAAAAAACTTGAAAAAGTCGCTAAAGCATTTTCTGTTTTGCCTTGTGCCAAAGAGTTAAAACCAGAAATTGGTGAATATAAGTTGGTAAAAAAATTATTTACCGAGTTTCGGGCGGGCTTTGGCACAGAAAAACGATAGGCTTGAGCTATCTTTTCGAAAAAATATATGTCGATTTTTTCATTAAAATTATAGATTTGGCGATTATATTTTTCGTAAGGATCGTAAATGTTTGGCTTGTTAGATTCAAAAGATAACTCTGATAAATCTTCTTCTTTGTCAATGTCGGTGGCAAAAGAAAGTTGGGTTAAGCCAAAAAAAGCTAAAAAAAAGATGAAAATTTTTTTTTGTAGATTATGACAATTTTTAGAGAATATTTTTTTTGCCATTTTATTATTTTGAAATAAAATCAAGAAGTTTGATAAAATAGAAGCAAATTGTTGAAATATCTTTTGAAAAAGAGTTGAAAAATGACAAAAAATTTTCGTTCGAAGGTAAAGAAAAATCTGATAAAAAACCTCAAACATTCTTTAAATTTTTGATTGATTACTATTTTTAAGATATTGCTCTATATTGTTTTTCAGTTCAAAAACTTCTTGGTTTGGATTATTATTTAACAGAAAAATTTTTTCAATAATGCTTTGAGCTTTTTGATATTTTTGTTGTATAGTTAAAATATAGGCATAATAATATAAACCGCTTTCAAACTTTGGCCAAAATTTGGAGATAAGAAAAAATCTAAAGTGAGCCTCTTTGATGTTGCCGTTGTTTAAATGATGCAAACCTAACTCAAAATTTGTTTGGAGCAGGTTTTTTGATTTTTGATGCATTAAAGATAAATCGCTAATTGTGGTTTTAACCGATGCAGAAACTTCTTGAGAAATTTTTTGCATAGAATTAGATATTTTATCTTTAATACCAATGTTTTCTTGATTATATTCGTTAATAGTTTTTTCTGTTTTTTTATTAAAGAAAAACATATTATTTTTGCTGTAAATAAAGATTATATTGCGATTCGTCGAGAGTGTTAGCTAAATCATTGATATCGGCAATTTCAACTTTTGCAATCCAACCATCTGAATAAGGAGAATTGTTGATTAATTCTGGGTTGGTGATTAGATTGTTGTTAATTTCAACAATTTTACCTTGCATTGGCAAATATACATCGCTTGCTGATTTAGATGATTCTACAACCGCAAAAGCAGAGCCTTTTTTATAAGAATTGTCAATTTGTGGCAATTCAACATAAACTAATTCACCCAAAGCATCTGCGGCATATTGAGTGATGCCAACAGTGGCGATATTACCTTCTAGTTTGATCCATTCGTGATCTTTAGTGAATTTCATATGTAAATTGATTATTGTTTTTTAATAGCTTTAGTTTTTGCCTCAACAAAAGTTGGGGTAGTAATTAAAGCTGGTATTTCTTTTTCGCGCACAATTGCCACAACATTGTCGCCAATATTGCAGGTTGCAGAAAAATAGCCTTGACCTATTGAAGTTTTTATGGTAGGAGAAAAGCCACCGCTAGTTAAAGTGCCAATGATTAAGCCATCTTTTTTAATTATGGTTCCTTCTCTGGCAATTCCTCGATCTAAAAGCTTAACACCCATTCTTTTTTTTGAAACACCTTGAGTTTTTTGTGGCAAAATTATTTCGGAGCCAAAAAAAGAATTGTTAGTTTTGCTTATTACCCAAGATAGCCCAGCTTCTATTGGAGATGTTTCTTCGTTAAGATCGTGACCATAAAGAGGATAGCCCATTTCTAGTCGAAGAGAATCTCTAGCTCCTAAACCTATCGGCATTACCAATTGATTATTCGATAATTGTTGCCAAAAATCGATAACATCATTATTGCTAATGCTAATCTCAAAACCATCTTCTCCTGTATAGCCAGTGCGACTAATAATAATTTGGTTGCCGTTTTTAAGAGTGGCAAAAGACATATGCATATAAGGCAAAGTCTGTAAATTAGTGCCAACAACCAAATCAGACAAAACTTCAACCGCTTTTTCGCCTTGCACTGCAATTAAAGATTGCTCATTAAGCTCAGAAAAGCTTAAACCACAAGGTAAATTGTTGCGAATCCAGCTGTGATCTTTTTCTTTGCAACCTGGTGATAATTAAATCGTCGATAATGCCACCTTTTTTGTTGGTGAGAACAGTATATTTTGCTTGCATTGGCTTGCTTAAGCCAAAATCGGTAGGAGTGATGGAGTTTAGAAATTCTTGAGCCGAGTCGCCTTTTAGCATAAATTGCCCCATATGAGAAACATCAAAAATGCCGACATTGCCAGAGCGAACCCACTCGTGCTCTTTTAGCATACCAGAAGAATATTGTATAGGCATTTCGTAGCCAGCAAAAGGAACTATTTTTGCTGATTGATGAAGATGGGTTTGATATAATGCTGTTTTCATAAATTATTCGACTGTAGGAA
>RFXY01000002.1 GCA_009921385.1 Pseudomonadota bacterium | reverse complement strand
TTGTGAAAATTTTTTATCTTTTACAGAAGAAACAGAATTTTTAAACACCGCCAATACTAGATCTAACAAGCTAAAAGATCATATCATAAGAAGCAAGCCTAGCCACATTCCTATTTTAAAAGGCACTGCAATTTACGGGGCAAATGCCTCAGGCAAAAGCAATTTTTTAAAAGCCATTATTTTTTCAAAAAATATTGTGGCAAATCATAAAAAAGATATCCACGAGCATTATATTTCTAGCCATCAAAGCAAATTTAGCCAAACTGCTGATAGTAAATTTGAATACGAATTTAAAATTGCACATGAGGTGTTTAGGTATGGTTTTATTATTAATCAAACACAAGTAAAAGCAGAATGGCTCCATCAAAAATCTATCGTTGCCACAGGTGTCGAAAAAACTATATTTAAAAGAGAAAATCACATTATAAACCCTGAAGGAGAAATTAAAAATATCATAAAAGATGATCATTTTTTTGATTATTGTGTAAAAGGGCTTCGCTCAGAACAATTATTTTTGCATAAATTAAAAGAAAATAAAATCGAATTTGTTAATAAAATTTTAGATTGGTTTGATTCTATTGTGTTTGTTGACAAAGATACCGAGTTTAGTAAGATTCTACCTAATGAGCTTATAAAAAAAGAAGAAAAATTTATTAATTTTTTCAAGTCAGCATTATGCTTATTTGATAGCAACATCAGTGATGTTGTTTTTGAGGAAATAACTGAAATTAACAAATCAACAGATATTAAATATGTTGAGCCATATTTGGTTGAAAAACTATATGATTTACTCAAAAAATTTGGTGATAATTATGATGATTTTTGTCTGCCCTATGATGGTTATTTTTTTACAAAAGAAGGAGAAAAAATTAAACAAAAACAGTTATTTATCATTAGAAATAACAAAAAATTTTCTTTAAAAGAAGAATCGCTAGGCATTAATAGGCTAGTAGATTTATTGCCAATATTATTTAATTATAAAAACAAAATTTGGCTAATTGATGAACTAGAAAACAGCTTGCATCCATATCTTGCATATCAGTTGGTGAAGGGATTTTTTCACTTTTCACAAAACAACGAAAGTCAACTAATTTTTACCACTCACCTTTCGTATTTACTAAACCTAGATTTGCTTCGAAAAGATGAAATTTGGTTTGTTGAAAAAGATAAAAATATGAATAGCATCATCAAATCTTTGGCAGAATACCAAACTACCAACACTAAACAAGCCTTAGACATAGAAAAACAATATTTACAAGGCAGATTTGGGGTTGTGCCTTTTATCTCTTCATCTTTTTTTGAGTAGCAAATGGCAAGCAATTATCAAAGAAAGGTTAACACTAAACAACAAGAAAAATTTATAATAATTGCCGTTGAGGGAAAAACCGAAGAAAAATATTTTGAAAAAATAAGAAACGACCTACAAAACCAAAACATTAAATTAGAAATCTTGTCACCCATTGAAAATGCTTCTCATCCAAAAAATAGACTAACAGATTTGCTTTCAAAATTAAAGGACTACTCTAAAGAAGATTCTTTTTGGTTGGTTTGCGATGTTGATAGGCATCATGATTTGC
The DNA here is from genome assembly GCA_009921385.1 of Pseudomonadota bacterium. The sequence goes on along the minus strand of RFXY01000002.1, from coordinate 25,043 downwards.
CAGCAGTTATCAAGCAAGCGAAAAAAGAAAAAATTCGGCCGATAATCAGCAATCCTTGTTTTGAGGTTTGGCTTTATCTTTATTGCGGTAATTTAAAAATAATTGACGATACAGTGCATTTCGATGCTACTCAAATAATAAATCAAGGCGAATTAGATTCGCAAAAAATGAAAGAAATTTATAAGAAAAGCAAAGTGAATCATAACAACAATCCCCAAATAGCTATTAAAAAAGCACAAGAGCTAACAAAAAACGATGATGTAAAAACTTTTTTGATAGAGCCAAAACACAGAGGAAAAAGCCATGTTTATAAATTAGTGCAAGAAATACTTGAAAATAAAAACACTATACAACATTAATTTTGTTGCTAAAATTGCAAAACAACGATTTTAATAACAATTTGGTGGAATTATGACAAAAATTAGTTATCTTAATGGGCAGTTTTTAGAGCATCAAAACTGCTTGGTGCATATTGAAGACAGGGGTTTTCAGTTTGCCGACGGTGCTTATGAAGTTACTTTATATCAAAATAAAAAACTCATCGATGGCGAAAATCACCTGCTTCGCCTGATGCAAAGTTTGCAAGAACTCAATATTCATCATAGTTTTACCACTGAAAAGCTAGCTTTAATGCAACAGCAATTGTTTGCCAAAAATAATTTAACCCACGGCATTTGTTATTTGCAAATCACTCGCGGTTCTGCACCTGCTCGGGTTGCTGGTTGCCCTAAAAACTTGGCTCCGACAATTGTTGCCACGGTAAGCGAAATAGCAACTCCGCCAGCAAGCCAGTTTAGCCACGGCTTTAAAGTGCTAACCAACCCAGATATTCGCTGGCTTCGTTGCGATATTAAAACAGTAAATCTTTTGGCTTCAACTCTTGTAAACCAAAAAGCCAAAGATTTAGGTTTTGACGATGCCATTTTTGTGCGAGACAACACCATCACCGAGGCAACTTTTGCCAATGTTTTTATGGTTAATCAACAAAATCAACTCATCACTCACCCTGCCAACAACCATATTTTATGTGGCATCACTCGAAACCGCATCATCAAACTTGCCAAAGAGCAAGGTTTTGTGGTGGCGGAACAGGCTTTTGATTATCAACAACTTTTATCGGCAAAAGAAGTGTTTTTAACCAGTTCGAGCTTGCTTATTCGCCCAGTTTATCAAATCGACAGCACAATATTTAATCAAAATAAAAATTTTAGTGTTGCTAAATTATTACAAGAAAAATATAATATTTTCATCGATTCTCATTTTTCATAAACTATGCATTGCCCATTTTGTCGACACAGCGAAACACAAGTAAAAGATAGTCGCACTTCTGATGATGGCGAAAACATTAAAAGAAGGCGATATTGCATTGCCTGCGGTTTGCGATTTACCACCTACGAAAAGGCACATTTGCCCGAAATTGTTGTGCTAAAAAAAAATGGCGATAAACGAACTTTTGATGCTCAAAAACTAAAAAAATCTATCAATATGGCGGTGCGAAAAAGACCGGTCGAAAACTCACAAGTTGAGCAAATTGTTTATCAAATCACCCATCAAATTGCCATTAATAACGAACTTGAAATTGCTTCGGCAAAAATTGGCGAAATGGTTTTAGAGGCCCTCGAAAAGCTCGATCAAGTCGCTTTTGTGCGATTTGCTTCGGTGTATAAAAACTTTAAAACACCGCAAGATTTTCAACAATTTATCAAAAAAATTGTATGAAAAACAAACAAATATTTGATGCTCTGGCTTTTTATTGCGACAACGAACTCAACGAAGTTTTTTTGGAAGAACCACAAAATCATTTGGCTTACAACAATCAAGAAAACCAAAAGCAAGAAAATAAATTAAGCAACAAACTCATTAACCGCCCACCCGCTAACATTGATGTTGCTTTGGCAAATTTAGCCAAAAAAAATTCATTTAGCATTGCAACTAATCAGCTTTCGCTTGAAAGCATTGTGCAAACCGCCCAAGATTTAGCCAATTCTTGCCACAATTTAGCCGAATTAAAACAAGTAATTTCAACATTCGAAGGTTGTAATCTCAAAAAAATGGCAACCAACACCGTTTTTGGCGACGGCAACCCCGACAGCAAAATTTTAGTGATTGGCGAAGCCCCAGGTAACGAAGAAGATTTGCAAGGCATTCCGTTTTGTGGCGATTCTGGGCAAATGCTAAAAGATATGTTTTTTGCCATTAATTTGCAAAAAGAACAGCATTTTTACATCACCAACACCATTTTTTGGCGACCACCTGGCAACAGGCAACCAACACCCGAAGAAATCGCTATTTGTAGGCCTTTTTTACACAAAATAATTCAGTTAGTTCAGCCAAAAATCATTATTTTAATTGGAGCCACGGCCACCAATAATGTTTTGCAATCTTCTTTGCCTATTGGTAAAGTTCATGGTAAAATTCAAGATTTTCACCCCAATTATCTATCATCTGCCATCAAAGCGGTGAGCTTGTTTCATCCTTCTTTTTTAATGAGACAGCCCAGCAAAAAAAAGCTAGTTTGGCGAGATTTGTTTAACATTAAACAGCATTTACAAAGCTTATGACTAAACCACTCTTACCAATAGGTTTTTACGATTTATTAGGCGAGCAGGCAATTGCCAATCATCGCAACACCAATCAAATATTGGAGGTTTTTTTTCAAGAAGGTTACCAGCTAATCAAAACTCCCTTGCTAGAATTTGCCGAAAATTTTTCTGCCGAAAATTTAGCAAATAATTTTTACACTGTCGATAGTATTTCTGGCAAAAATCTCATCATCAGAAACGACATCACTTTGCAAATATCTCGCCTGCTTAGCGGTCGATTGCAAACCGCTAACCTGCCTCTGAAAATTTGTTATGTTGGCGATGTTTTTTATGCCAAAAATAACGAGCTTTATCCTGATAGGCAACAAACCCAGCTCGGCATAGAAATTATTGGCTCAAGCGAGGTTGCCACTCAATTAAATGTGCTAAATACTTTGCTTACCGCTCTGCACGGTCTCAAACTACACAATCTGCTTATCAGCATCGCTTTGCCCGATTTTATGTCGGTATTTTTTGCCGAAATCATCAATAAAACCAGCATTTCTAGCCAGCAACAACAAACTTTAAAACAAGCTATTTATCAAAAAAATATTTCTGGCATCAAAGAAATTGCCAAACAAAATAGCATCAACCACGATTTTATTGATTCGCTAACTATTTTAATTTTAGAACATCAAGATCTTCATAAAATTAGCGAAATATTAAACAATTTTCATTGCCCAGCTCTCAATTGGCAACTGCATTTGTTGCAAGAAATAGATTTATTTTTACAACAAAATTTCAGCTTCCTCCTAAAAACTTACGATATTTTTGGTGACAATCATTTTGATTATCACAAAAACATTGCTTTTGATATTTTCTGCCCTAACTTTAATTATGCCATTGCTAAGGGCGGTTGCTATCAAGTGCAAAATTCTTTAGAAATGGCGGTTGGTGCCACCATTTATGCTAACCATTTACGAAAAATACTATAAATTTATGCCTCACATTATTACCGAATTCTCTGCTGATTTTTCGGCAGATTTAGCTAAAAATTTAGCAACACAAGTGCAACAACATTTTATAAGCCTTGCCAGCGAGGGCAATTTTGATGTTACTCAATGCAAAATTCGTTTTTTGAGTTTTTCTGATTATTTTGTTGGTTTAAGCAACGAGTCAAGTGCTAGCTTTGTGCATCTTACCATTAAAATTCTTGCAGGCAGAACAGTTGAGGTCAGAAAAAAACTCACCGCCTTGTGCTTGCAATCGATGCAAGAAATTTATCAAACTCAATGTCAAAAAAACAGGGTTGATTTTTCGGTTGATTTGGTTGAAATGGATAAAGAAACCTATCAAAAAACCACCGTTAATTTATGATTTTTTTAATTGCCGGGGGCACTGGCTTTATTGGTTCTTTACTTACTCAAAATTTATTGCAACAAAATCATCAAGTTGTGGTGCTTACTAGGCAAAAAAATCTGCAAAACCTCAACTCAGCCAATAAAAACCTGCAATTCATCAACGATCTACACACAATAACCAACACAGATGTGGTTGTTAACCTAGCTGGTAGCCCAATTTCTACTTACTGGACCAAATCTAGCAAGCAACAAATTTGGCAAAGCCGTATCGACATCACCAAGCAATTAGTGCAGTTTATTGCCACTCAAAAAAACCCGCCACAACTATTTATTTCTGCTTCGGCAATTGGTTTTTACGGCACCAACAATCACACAATTTTTAGCGAAAACTCACAAGCAACCAATCAAAATTTGTTTTCACAGCAACTGTGCAACACTTGGGAAGAAGAGGCAAAACTTGCTATGCCTCACACCAGAGTTGCTTTGCTTCGCACCGGGGTGGTTTTGGCAAAAAATGCTGGTATGCTAAAAAAACTAATGCCCAGCTTTTATTTTGGCTTGGGCGGAACCATCGGCAACGGCAAACAGCCAATTAGCTGGATCCATTGGCAAGATTTAATCTCGGTTATTAATTTTATTATTAACAATCCATATTTGTCTGGCCCAATAAATGCGGTCGCCGGCCATAACACTTTCAGCGAATTCGCCACTTCTTTGGCTAAAGCTTTGCATCGACCTTGTTTTTTTAAAACTCCTGCTTTGGTCGCAAAAATATTGTTTGGGCAAATGGGTTGCGAATTGATTTTGGCAGGGCAACGAGTTTCTGCTTTTAAGCTAAACGAATGCGGTTTTAATTTTCAACACCACAATCTCGATTTAGCTTTTAACCATATTTTTAACTCATGATCGCCACTTGGTTTAATGCAGAGCAGTTTTTATTGACTTTGCTATTGTTGTTGCCATTGCTAATTTCGGTAGTTTTTAGCCATTTTGGCAAGCATCAAAATGGCTTGGCAATTTGGTTTAATAATTTTTGCTACAAACTTGCCCCTTGGTTGTTTTTGATAGTTTTAACAAATTTGCTTATCATCATCTATCCGCAATTATCGCCAAATATCATCAACTTGCCTATTGGCTTGGGCTTGGTTTTTGGCCTTGACTACATTGCCATTGGTTTTTTATTGGCGATAAATTTTATTTGGCTGTTGTTTGCCTTTTATTCTGCTCAATTATTTAAACTACACAAACAATATTTAAGCCACACTTGGCAAAAATTTTTTTTGTTTTTAATTAGCTTGTTGTGTTTATTATTTTGTAGCCAAAGCCTGATTACTGCATTATTTTTTTATCAACTTTTGCTGTTTTTAAGCCATTATATGCTAAAAAAACACTGCCCTTCTTATCAAGAAAAAAGCATCGGCTCTTTTGATTTGTTGCTTTATTTTCAAATATTTTTATTTTTTTTAGTCATCATTTTAATTTATCAACAAAATGATAATTTGCTGTTTTTAACCAGCGAAGCGGTTGCTAGCAATTTGAACGACAATTATTTGTTAATTTTGCTTTTGTTGTTGTTGGGGCTTTTTTTGGTGGCTCTTGTTCCTGCTTTTTTATTATTGCAAAAGCTAAATCTTGATATTTTTTGGTTATTTTTATGGCTATTTTTTGGTTACAGTTTGCCGAGTTTATTTATTTTTAGCAAAGTGTTAAATTATTTTTTTGGTTGGCAAGGGCTGTTATTTTTATTAAAAAACCTGCAATTAAATTGGTTTATAGCGGTTTTTGCCCTCTATTTTGTTGCTCTCAATGTGTTGTTAAATACAGTAAAAAATCTACAAAGTTGGTTTTTATTGTTATTTTGGCAACAGCTCAATTTTTTAATATTTACCATTTTATTGCACAATCTCACAAGCCTTGACCATATTTATTTAAGCATTGCTGGCTTTGTTTTGCTATTTTTATTGTTATTTTTTACCATCAACAACATTAAATTATATCATCAATATCATAATCTCGCCAACTACCAAGGATTATTTTATAAAATGCCCATCACTTCTTCGCTGTTTTTGTTTGGCATCGCCATGGCAACCGGCATCGCTCCCAGCATTATGATGGTTGACAAAATATTTCTCATCAAAACTTTGATTAAAGAAAAAATTTTCTTTGCTTTTGTGATTATTTTGATTAATACATGCAGTCTTGGCTATTCTTTTTATAAATTTGGTAAGATATTTTTTATCAACCTACACGAATTTAAAAATTTCACCGCCAACAAAGAAACTCTAGATTTTGATTTGCACTTAGTGTTGATTCCGCTTACTGTTGCCATTCTTTCGGTGCTGGGCATTATTTTTTACCCGATAATTTATAATACCATTTCCACTGGTGCGATGTGGTAAGCAGTTCTCGGTCAGAATTCCCCTTCTGTAGAAGGGGTGGCCGCGATAGCGGACGGGGTAGTGTCGGCAACCAGCACTCGGATATTCCCCTTTTGTAGAAGGGGTGGATTTTTCCATAAGCAGTAGCTTATGGAAAAAGACGGGGTAGTGTCGGCAACACACGGTAAGATCTTTTCGAAAAAACAATCGGCGATCGTCTCCCAACACTACCCCGTCGACCTTCGGTCGCCACCCCTTCTACAAAAGGGGAATTCTGCCCCAGTTCTGCTACCAACACTACCCTGCACCACTTCGTGCCACCACTTCTACAAGAAGGGGAATTCAGATCGAGTTCTACTTGCCAACCCGAACCTAATTTTTTCTGCCAGTTAAATGAATAACAGAAAAGCTAGCAATATAGCCATTTTCTGCTTGTTTTGGATAAAATTTTTCTATGGTTTGTAAAAATTTTTTGGTGATAAAATTTTTTGGCCGAGCATACAAAACATTGCTACAACCCATAATTTTTAAATCTTGCAATAATTTGTAAATCTGTTGATATTCAACACACATAACATCGAGATCGGCGATTGGCGATTGAAAACCTACTTTTGCCAACAAATTAGTGGCGGTTGTTAAGTTGATAAGCGGGGGCATTCGGGCAGAAATTCGTTGGTAAATTTCGTTTTCAGCTCTGCAAAATTTTTTTTGGCAAAACCAGCAAAATTTTTTTCGGCATAATGCTCTGAAAAATTCACTTCTGCTAAATTTTCTTCATCAAACAATAAATCGGCAAATTGACTGCAAATATTGTGTTTTTCATAACCCAAAGAAAGCAAACCGCACTTTATATCACCAAGTTTATCGCCAATAATTAAGACTTTGTCAAATTTTTGTTGATAAATTTGCAAATTTGCCAACATTTGACCTGCAACTTCTTGATATAAAAAACCATTTTCTTTCAATAAAGATAAATGCCGAAAATGGTTGCGAAATAGCAATTTTCTATCAAATAGCATCGGTAATTTTTGGTATATTCTTTTTTGCCACTTCAATAATATCGAGCGGTTTCATTGAGCCCAAATTAAAATCACCATAGCTGATTCTGATAAGCCTACTTACTTGCAAGCCAATGTGGAGCATAATTTTGCGAATTTCGCGGTTTTTGCCTTCGGATAAATTGATGGTAAGCCAAGAATTAGAAGTGCTTTGGTTGTCGATGCTTACAGTGATTGGTCTGTATCGAACATTTTCGATGGTGATGCCTTTTTCTAGTCTTTTTATTTTCTTTTCATCGACAGTGCCAAAAACCCTTACTTTATAGGTTCTTATTAATTTGTTTTTGGGTAATTCGAAAAATCTTGCTACACCGCCATTTGTGGTTAACAAAATCAACCCTTCGGTATTAAAATCGAGCCTACCAACACTCATCAACCGCGGTAGATTTTTGGGTAATAAAGAAAAAAGAGTGGTGCGATTTTCGGGATCTTGATGGGTGCAAATACAGCCAACAGGCTTATAAAACAAAAATAAACGAGTGGGTTGCGGTTGGTTAATTAGCTTGCCATCAACTTTGATAGATTCGTCTGAAATAAAAGTGGCGGGACTTGAAATAACCACACCATTTACTTGCACTCGACCTTCTAAAATTAAGGCTTCTGCCTCTCTTCTTGAGCATTTGCCCGATTGGGCAATGATTTTTGCTATTCTAATTGGTTTTAACATTTTTTATTTTAACGATATTTTTGCTGATAATTCTGACAAGCAGAAACGAAAGATTGAAAAATTTTATTGTCATGCTTGGCAGTAAGAAATTCGGGGTGCCACTGCACACCTAAATAAAAATCTCGCTCGCTATCTTCGACCGCTTCGATAATGCCGTCTGCGGTGGTGGCTGACACTTGAAGATTGGTGCTTTGCACCGCTTGATGATGCGAAGAATTAACGGCGAAACTTGTTTCTTGCACGATTTTTGCCAATTTTGACTGCGGATTAATAGTTAATTGATGATAGGGTTGATAATTGGCAAAATCTGGCAAACTGCTTTGCAAGTGATTAATAAATTTTGGGTCATCAGGAATGTGTTGAATAATTTTGCCTTGATGCAAAACACTCAACAATTGCATACCGTTGCAAATGCCAAAAATAGGCAGATGCACATTTTTTATTGCCTCGCTCACCAAATGAAACTCAAAATTTTCTCTAGTTAAATTTAGTTTAGTTTTGGGATGAATTTCGGTTTCTTGATAACGATTAGGATGAATATCCATATCACCACCCACAATTAACAAACCATCAATTAAGCTTAAATATTGCTCGATTGCCTGATGGTTATAGGGAATAATAATCGCTAAGGCACCGTTATTGCTAATGGCATCGACATAATTTTGCCTTAATGCATAATGATTATAAGCAGAATAGCCTTTTTCTTTTGACCCAAGGCAAAAATCAGGCAAAATACCCACGATAGGTTTAGACATATAAAAAAAGATAGATTAACATTTTATAAATCATAATCAAAAAATAATTTAAATTCAAGTGCTTAAATGGTATTATCATTTAACAAAAAAAGTGTGAGTGCCTTTTGTTAAAAAATCTAAGTTATCTATTTGGGCGAATTGCTTAGCTGTTTGGCAGTAATTTTTGCTGGGCAAAGCATATTTTTTTGAAAAATTCACCAATAAATTTATTTTTTCGTGCTGTATTTTTTGACATAAACTAGGCAAATGATGGCGATTTTTCTTTAATAATAAAATGGTAAAATCTTGATAATGCAATAAACAATTGTCTTTGTCGCAATCTCGCCAACAAATATTTGAAGCAAATTTATTTAAACATTTCGGCAAACTAATTGCTTGTTTTACATAAAATCTTGACAAAATATTTTGTTGCTGTTTTTCATTGTTAAATTTGCCAAAAAAGAACAATTCTTGCGAATTTTGTTGATAAAATAATATTAATTTTTGATTATGTAAAAAAGTAAGAGTCGGAATTTTTTGCCAAAAAACCACAGATAAACCGCCAATAAAAATAAAGATCGCCATTATTTTTAGATATTTGTGTTGATGAATAATAAACAGCAAAAAGCCAAACAAGCTAATTAACAAAGCAAAACTTGGCAGATATGGAGTTTTGATGAAAGCAATGGCAAAGTCGTTGATTTTGATATTGCCAACATAATTGGCAATAAATAAAAAAAGCTCAATACTTTTAGCCATTGCCATCAATATGGTTTTTTCTAAACCAAACGGCATAATCATTAAAGCCAACACTCCCAAAGGCATAATAATAAAACTGGTAAGTGGAATAGCAAAAATATTGGCAAAAAAACTCAAAACCGAAAAATTTTGCACACTGTTCATAATGATTGGCAAAGAAAAAAAGGTAATTAACAAAGAAATAACCACAATATCCACAAAATATTGCCAAAAAACCTGCCAAAAACGATAAAAATTTTGCCAAAAATTAGTTTTAGTGGTTTTGATTTTTATATTATTTTGTCGAAAGATTTTTGGCTTTAAATCGCTATAATAAAAAACTAAAACCGCAATCGCCAAAAAAGATAATTGAAAACCCAAATTATATAACGAATAAGGATTAAGCAAAATAAGCAAAAAGAAAGCCAAAAACAATGCTCTTTTGGAGTGAAATTTTTCGTTAATAAAATAACTCAACATCACCGCAAAAACCACAATAAAAGCTCGCTGGGCGGGCAACGGCATATCTGCTAATTGTAGATAAATATAGCTCGCTAGCACCGCCAGCACCGCTGAAATTTTTTTGATGTCATAATGAATTGTTAAAAATTGATTAGTTGCCAAAAAAAATCGAGAAAAACCAAAAAACATTGCAGCCACCAAGCCTAAATGAAAACCAGAAATCGATAACAAATGAGTGAGGCCAGAATTGCGAATATCTTGCATAATATTTTCGGCTATCTGCTCTTGGTTGCCAATCAACAAGGCCGAGATAACCGCAGATATATTAGAATTACTAATATTATTTTTGATTGCAAGATTAATTTTTTCGCGAATGCCTAAAATATATTGTTGAAAATTGCCGATTTTGGCTTTGTCGACAATTTTTATCTCACCAATCGCCATGGCATAGCCACCTATTTTTTTCGCCAAATCTTGTTTTTGCCAATCAAAACTATTTGGCAAGTCAAGGTGCGATCGAGCATTAAACATAGCATTAACAATAATTTTGTCGTTAATTGCCAAATCGTTTGCAACAAGATTAATGCTCACAAAAGGCGGAGGGTTGGCAAGTGTTTGGCAAGAAATTTGCTGACAATTATTTTTTTGCCAAATTAAATTGGCGATCTTCTTGTTTTTATCGAGAAATTCACGATCAATTTCTTGGTAATTTTTAAGATTGATAAAGTTATTTAAAATATTTTTTTCGGTGAACGGATATTTGTTTTTGCTTTTCTCTTTGGTTTTTTTGGAAATCGTTTTATTTTTTTTGCTTTTCTTGATAATTTTATGCTTTTTTTTGCTTTTTGGCTGTTTAGGCTTACTTGTTTTGGCGGTTTTTACATAATGATAGGGCTCAATAACAGGATTTTTAATTGTCACATTAACTTTATTGCTATTGCTCGAAGGCTTGATAGCAGAAATTTGACCGCTCACATTAACAAAAGCGAGGTTGTCAATTTTTTGGTAAGATAAAAAACGATAATGATAAAATTGACAATAAACCACACCAAACAGCAAAAAAATGCCAAAAAGCAAGAAAAAAAAGGCAAAAGGACTTATTTTATAAAATAAATAACATAAAAAAACCGCAACAACAAGAGATGCATAAAAATACCAAAAATATTGTTGATAGTGGCCAGCGATAAGATGTTGATAAGTAATAAAAATTATCTGCCCGCAAGCAAATAAAATTGGCAACCAAAACCATAGATTTTGCCATGGATTGTGCAATGAGGTTTTTTGCTCGCCAACACTAATTGGAAGCGAAGTTTTTGGGTTTGAAAACATGGTGATGTTTGTTTATTTAGCAGTGGTTTTGCAAATAATTTAACACACAAAAATTAAAAGTCTAGCAAACAATTCAATTATTGATGAAAAATTATTTAGGATACAACAAAAAAATAAAAAACTTGACAAGCAAAAAAATATCGTTCATAGTAGAATACCATTTCAACTTTAAAATACATTGTTGGACATTGTTGGTTAATTTTAAAGCTGAAATGGTATTATTAGTTAATTTTTAGTATTTTTTAAAAATAAGAGTGGTTCTTTTATTTCGAGTTGTTAACCAAATTTTAAATGGCATGCAAAAATCTTTTTTGCTAAACAAAATCAATCAACATCCATTACTTAGAAAACATAGTCTTTTGGCGAAAGTATGTAGTATTTTTGGGTTAATTTTGCTTGCACTAAGCAGTGTTTTTATGCCAGTTGTGCAGTTTCTTTTTACCAAAAAAACCATTTTATTTATTTCTAATAAAAAAATCATCAGCATCAATTTTCATCCTATCTTGCAAACCGCAATTATTGCTTTGGTGCTATTTTTTGGTTTATCTTTTTATCATTCTTGGCAATATAATTTGCAATATAGCAACACAGTCGATAACAAATCAAGCGAAATAGATGAGCTCAAAAAAATCAATAATTATTTTGCTAACGAATTAGAAATAAGCAATAAAAAACTTGAAAAAATCAACCAATATTTAAACACTCTCAATTCTCCAATTGCGCCAGTAAATAGCCAATCCGACAACTCAATTGACATTCCAAAAAAAATCGAAACAAAAAATTTAAACAGCGAAAATCAACAAACCATCAACACCATCAAGCAAATACATCTAAATTTTTCCAATATTAATCATTTTAATCTGCAAAGAATTAAAAAAATAGAGCGAGCAATTACCGTTTCTGGTTTAAATTTTAAAAACCATTTTGATCATCAACAAAAACCAACTAAACATATTGTAAAATATGGCAAAAACAATTTCGCTTTGGGCCTTGGCGGGCCAGAAAGTGTCGATGCAGACCTAGAAAAAGAACTGTTGGCAAAAAATCTTTCCACCGATTATCTTGAACTGCATTTAGAAAAAAATCAGTTTAACAATCAGATAAAAAAACTACAATTTCTTGAAAAAATCAGCCAAAAACTTCCTTTCAATAAACCTATGAATAATTTCTATATTTCTAGCGGCTTTGGTGTGCGAATCGATCCTATTACAGGCAAGCGCCATCCGCACGAAGGCCTTGATTTTGTTGGCATTCACAATGCACGAATCATCAGCCCATCTAGTGGCAAGGTTGTTTTGGCAAAATGGTTTAGCGATTACGGCAATGCCATTGTTATTGATCATGGTTATGGCATCACCACTCGTTATGGTCATTTATCTAAAATAAAAGTAAAAGAAGGAGATGTAGTTAGAAAAGGTCAAATTATTGCTCTACAAGGCACCACAGGCAGAAGCACTGGGCATCATCTTCATTATGAAGTTAGATATAAAAATACTCCACTTAATCCAAAAAAATTTTTGGAAGCTGGCAACATAATTAATTCTTCTACCCAAAATTATGTCAATAGTTAATCTTAAAAAAGAAGTTGCAAAAATTCAAAATAATCACAAAAAATTTGAATTAATTAGCTCGTTATACAACTCGCCACCTAGCATTATCGCTAAGCATTCTATCATTAATGGCAACATCACTAGCTCTGCAACTGTCGAAATAGAAGGTAAAGTTTATGGCGAAATTAACACCAAAAATTTAATTATCAGAGAATCTGGTTTTTTTCAAGGCAAAATTGTTGCCGAAGATATTTATATACAAGGCAAATTCGAAGGCAACATTGTGGCAAAAAAAATTAGCATCTCTCAAACCGCCACTATTAATGGCGAAATCTCTTATCAAACAATGTCGGTGCAAGACGGTGCCTGTATCGATGCTGTTTTTAAAAAAATCAATCAAAACACATAGACAATACCATTTACAATAATTAAAACAACACTATGGTTTTTTACATTCTAACTTCATCTTTTTGGTTAAAAACCTGTCGTTGGGATAGCACGACTAGTTATTTATTCAAAAAGCCTCTGCCTGTATGGATATACGGGCAGAGGCTTTTTCAAGTTTTTATCTCAAAAATCATGTCGTTGTGTCTAGCACGACTGAATATAATATTTCGTTATAATGTGGTTTTAATTAGTGAAAATGGTATAATGTCGCTAGTTAAAAAAAACAATCAGCACAAAATTTTTAATTTACCCATCATCTTTTTACTTTTTTGCCTATTTTATTTATGCTCTTGCAATAATTTTGGCTCTATTGGCAATTTTACCTTCAAAAATTCAGCAAAAAATACTACAAAAACCACCAACTCGCAACTACAAACAAAAACTCCAACTCCAACAATACAAACAGCAAAGCATTTAGAAACCTATAATCTTAACAATATTGGCAACAATCTGCCCGAAAAAATCAAGATCGCCATATTTTTACCTTTTTCTGGCAAAAACAAAGATCTTGCACAAAACATCGCCAACTCGGCAGTTATTTCGTTATTTGAAAATGACCGTTTTCATAAACTAGAACTTGTTTTTATTGATAGCAAAGAAGATCCTACCGAGCAAAAACAGGCTTTTCAAGAAGTTATTAATCGCAATATTAAATTAGTTATTGGGCCAATTTATAGCAACAATATTGCCAATATTGAAGCCATGGCAAAAGAATATGCCATTACCGTTATTTCTTTTTCTAACAACATCAATATGCTAGGCAACATATTTGAAAACGGTGGCGGTATTTTTGTGGCAGGAATCTTGCCCGAAACTCAAATAGAACAAATAGTTAATTACACCATTGGTCAAAATAAGCGAAATTTTGCCATTTTAGCCCCTAATAATCAGTATGGCAAACTTATTTGCGAATATCTAAAAAAATTTATAAAAGTAAGAAATGCCAATTTTATTACTGCCGAATTTTATAACAACGAAAAAGATCTAGAAAAATCAGCAGAAAAGTTGGTTAATGCTTTTTCGCTTTCTATTACTCCTAAAAAAGATCAAATAATTAATGAAGAAGATAAAAACTATCCGCAAGTAATTTTAATTCCAGAAGCAGGCAAAATATTGTCAAAAGCAGTTGCCACCATCAACAACAAAAATAACAAAGAATTAGATTTAAAAATTATCGGCACCAATCAATGGGACGATTCTCTCACTTTACACGACAGTAATTTATTTGGCAGTTGGTTTGTTGCCCCTGAACCAAAAAAATTTCAAGATTTTGAAAAAAAATATCAGCAAACTTTTAAAAACCTGCCAGCTCGTCTTTCTAGCATAGCCTACGATAGCATTTTAGCTTTCAGCGAAATCGCTGCTAATCAAAACGAAATTACCGCTAATAATTTAATTGCCAAAAGAAAAGGTTTTAACGGTATCGACGGCCTATTTCGCTTTTTGCCAAACGGGGCGGTGCAAAGAAATTTAGCCATTTTACAAGTTGGCATCAACAATTTCGACATCGCCGAACCAGCTAGCACTAGATTTTTAAACTATTGATTCAGCAAATTTAATAAACTATGCAATTTAGCCAAATCTTCTGGTGGCGGGCAAGTGAAGTGCATTTTTTCTGCAGTAATCGGGTGTAAAAACTCTAAAGCGGTCGAGTGCAATGCTTGTCTTTTTAGTTGCTTGATATAATCAAAAAATTCAGTCGAGCAATTGCTTGGTAACATTTTTTGGCAAGAATTATAAAGCTGATCGCCAATCAAAGAATGTTTTTCTGATTCAAAATGAACCCTAATTTGATGGGTTCTGCCAGTTTCAAGCCTGCATTCTAGGAGGCTAGCAAAATTATTACCAAAAACTTGTAGAGTTTTGTAATGGCTAATCGCGGTTTTGCCAGTTTGTTTGCAAGTTATCATTTTTAGCCTATTATTGGCATTGCGACAAATATTTTTATTAATCATTCCTTGTCGTGGAGTGATGACACCATAAATAAAAGCCAAATAAGTGCGATTTATCAATCTTTCTTGCAACATTTTACTTAATCTTAAATGGGTGAGATCATTTTTTGCCACCAGCATTAAGCCGCTAGTGTTTTTATCGAGTCGGTGCACAATTCCGGGCCTAGTTGGATCTTGACTGGTTGATAGTTTTTGTTGCGAAAATAACAACCCATTTACCAAAGTGTTTTGTTGATTACCGCTTCCTGGGTGTACAGTGAGATTAGTGGGCTTGTTAATCACCAGCAAGTGCTCGTCTTGATAGATAATTTCAAAAGCAATATCAACAGCAAGCAAGTGGCTTTGTTTGCTTTTTGGCAAGTCAATTGCAACATTTTGAGGCTTATTTTTTAGTTGGTACGAAACATCGTCAACAATAACATCGTCAATTAAAACCAAGCGATCTTTAATGAACTGTTGAATTTTGCTTCGGGTAATGCTGGCATCGATGCTTAAAAATTGCAAAGCCAAGAATTTGTCTAGTCTTGAGCCATAGCTACTGTCGTTACTGATAAAGTTGTGTTTGTTCATAAAATAGTAATTTGTCGAATATTGCTTTGTACAAGCTTGTTAAAATAAATTTTGGTAATATTGTTTGGCAAAAAAGGCAGGGCAATTTCTGGCCATTCAATTAACATAATGTTGTTGGCAATAGGCAAGAAAAAACCGATATTTTCTAGTTCTAAAGCATTTTTTAAACGATATAAATCAAAATGAAAAATCTCGCCTTTGCTGGTTTGATAGGTTTGCAACAAAGTAAAAGTTGGGCTTAACACTGTGGTTTTTTCTGTTTGCAAGTGGTTGATAAAATGCTTAACAAAAAAACTTTTTCCAACTCCTAGGTTGCCAAATAAAGCAAAAATTTGATTATTTGTTGCTTGTTTTGCCATATCGTAGGCAAATTTTTTCATTTGTTGTTGATTATTAATTGTGATTTGCATATTTTTTATTGAATAAAAAAGAATTTAACACCACCAAAACAGAAGAACTAGACATTGCCAAGGCGGCCCACAATGGCGAAACATAACCCATCATAGCAAAAGGCAAAGCAATTAAATTGTAGCACAAAGATAGTATCAAATTTTGGTGCATAGTTTTTTTTGTGCTAGCCACCAAAGCAAATAAATCAAGCAACGGTTGCAGTTTTGAGCCTTCAATAATCACATCGGCGGTTTTTTGCGAAACATCTAAAGCCGAAGAAAAAGATACCGAAATGTCTGCCAAAGCCAAAGAAGGCAAGTCGTTTAAGCCATCGCCCACCATCATAATTTGCTGGTTTTGTTGCTGTAAATCTTGCAAAATTTTGGCTTTTTGTAGCGGATCGCAGGCGAAATAATATTGGCTAATATTTAAATTTTCAGCAACATTTTGCACATTTTCTTTTCTATCGCCCGAAAGCAAAATAAGATTTTTGGTTGAGAGTTTTGCCAACACCGCTTTGGCATCGGTTTTTAAACTATCTTGCAACACAAACAACAACTGTTGCTGTTGATAAGTAAAAAAACAACAAAGTTGATTGGCTAAATTAGGCAATTGCGAGGCGAGATGGTCGAAATCTATTTGACAAAACTTAGCACTGCCGAGTTTGATTGGTAAATTTTGGTAAAAACCCGCCACTCCCAAGCCTTTTTCTTCGCTAATTTCGGTGATTGCCAAATGTTCTTGTTGTAAAAAATTGATATCTTTCACAATGGCTTTGGCAATAATGTGTTTGCTATATTTGGCTAAATTATAGGCAAGGTTGACAAGTAAATTGCTTGAATCAATTGTGATAAGTTGTTGATTTTTGATAATAAAAATTTGTTGCAAAGTTGGGTTGCCATTGGTGAGAGTGCCGGTTTTATCAAAAACAATGGTGATGATTTTGCTTAATTTTTCAAAAACTTCGGCATTTTTGATGAGAATAGATTTTTTTAACAAGTTAGCAATGCCGATGGTTTGGGCAACCGGCACCGCCAAAGCCAAAGCACAAGGGCAAGTAATAATTAGCACAGCGGTGGCATTCATTAAAGCTTGTTGCCAAGTTTGTTGCAAAAAAAATTTCCAGTATAAAAAGGTAAGTAAAGCAAGTAAATGAACGATCGGAGTATAGAGCTTTGACAAGCGATCGGCAATGCCCACAAAATAATTTTTACTGCACTGAATGTTATTGACAAGGCTAATGATTTGCCCCAAAACACTATCTTGGGCGGTTTTTAAAACTTTCACTTGCAACGGAGCCTCTAAATTGATGGCTCCGGCATAGACCAGCGAGTTTGGCGAAACCGCCACATTAACCGTTTCGCCACTTAACAAAAAATTATTAACACTCGAAATGCCCGAAATAATAACTCCGTCTGCAGAAATTTTTTCGCCACAAGCCACCAATAAAATAGCCTCTGGTTTTAATTTGTGGCTAGGTAAAATTTTTATTTCGCCGTTTGGCAACAAAACCCTGCCAAAACCAGCGGTAAGGTGGGCAAAATCAGAAGCAATATTTTGAGCCTTTTTTTTAGCTAAAAAATCGAGATATCGCCCAATTAGCAAAAAGAAAATCAGCATCACCGCCGAATCAAAATAAACATAAGCAAGCCCTTGCCAAGTGTTTAAATAGCTAACAATGCAGGCCAAAACAATGGCTAAACTAATAGGCAAATCCATATTTGCTTGCCCTCTTTTGACAGCATTATAAGCAGAAAACACAAAAATTCTCGCCGAATAAATTGCCACAGGAACGGCGATGAGGGCAGAAAAAAGATGAAATAAAAAACGGGTGTAAAAACCCATTTGGCTAACATCAGAAAGCCACAAACCAATGGAAAACAACATCAAATTACCCGCTCCAAAACCAGCCACCGCAAGTGCTTTTAGCAATTTTTCTTGCTCTAATTTTTGTTGTTGATTAATGTTTGCCACATTAAATGGAGCCAAAGTATAACCCAAATTTTGTACCAAGGCTATGAGTTTTTGCCCCTCCGCCACATCGCCTTGCCAACTGATGCTTAACGATTTGTTGCTTACATTAATTTTGGCGAGCAAGACATTTTCTTGTTTTGCCAAAATGCTTTCAATTAGCCACACACAAGCAAGGCATTTTAAATTGGCAACCAGCAAGGTGGTTTGATAGTTATTTTGTTGATTTTGCACAAAAAAATCAGAAAAATCACAAAAATTATCGGCTTCTGGTTTAAGATTGTTAAAATTATCGGCGCTTTGTTGGTTGCGAATTTGGTAATAATTGCTAAGATTGCTGTTGTTAATTAGTTTAAAAGCCAACAAACAACCGCTACAACAAAAAAATAAATCTTGCTCTTGATGCTGTAAATTCAACACCTCTTGCTGGCAATGACTGCAATATTTGATTGGCTTAGCATTAATCATTTGGCAATAAATTATTTTCTAACCATTGTTGATATTTTGGCGAAATATTGCTAATTGGAGTGGCAATAATTTGCGGTGTTTCATAAGAATGATGCTGGGTTAGATAGCTTTCAATTCTAGCAAAAAGGCTTTGCTTGGTTTTGATGGTAAGCAAAAACTCGGTTTCGGTGCAGATTTGCTGGTTATAAACATAGCTACTGTTGATGTTTTGTATTTGAGTGCAACCTGCTAGTTTTTGGGCAAGCAAGACAAGCGAAATTTCTTGGGCTTTTTGTAAGCTAGCAAAAGTTGTGCTGATGATAATAAAATTAGTGGTCATAAAATTTATTTTTGCAAAAAATTGCTGTGTTTTTAATTTTTAACTGCCCAACCGCCAAATCAACAAAATTTTGCTGATAAAAATTTTTTTCGGCTAAATGTTGAGTAATTTTGTGATAATTTTTTCTTTCAAAATCATCGACAATCAACAAACCTTCTGGTTTTAAAAATGCTAAACTATGCCAAACACATTGCAAGCGATGCAAAGAATCAACCAAAATAATATCGAATTGTTGTTTGCTGTTAAAATTTTGTGGCAAAAACTGATAATAATTTGGGTTTTGATAGGCATTTTCTAGCAAAAAAACCACCGCTCCATTAATGGTATTTTGATTTGAAAAATAATTTTCTTGCCAAGTTCCGCTCATAAGGGCAGAAAGTTTTTGAGTGATAATATTAAACCAAGTTTTGCTAGTTTCAAGACTAAAAGTGCGGTATTTTTGCTTTTGAAAAAACAAAGTAGAAGAGCCAGAGCCAAATTCAAAAACCTGCAAATTTTGGTGTTGCTGGCAATATTTTTGCAGAAAATCAACAGCAGAATAGCTAAACCACGGAATATTATTGCCGTTTTCGTCAACCGCCATTCCTAGCTTGTTCGACAAGTACCAGCTTTGTTTATTGTCAACAAATCGCTGATACAAAAAAGACATATAAAATTAAAAAGTAAGCACAACAGAGCCAATGTTGGTGCGGTTTTCAAACAATTGATGAGCCTTGACAATATCTTTAAAATTAAATTCGGTGATTTTTGGCTTGATAATGCCTTTTTTTACCATAGCAAAAATTTGCTCTGCGGTTATGGCAAGTTCGGCTCGATTATTTTTAAAAATAGGCAAACTCGGACGGCATAAATAAAGAGAATTATCGATAAGATGATTTAAATTTATTGGCTCAACCACCCCAGAAGATTCGCCATAACTAATGCAAATACCCATCGGCCATAAACATTCTAGAGATTTTAGCATAGTATCTTTGCCCACAGAATCATAAACAATGCCAACCCCATTATAGTTGGTAATTTTGCCTAACTCTTCAACAAAATTGCTGGTTTTATAATTAATAACATGATTGCAACCAATAGAATTGGCAAAATCAATTTTTTTGTCAGAGCCAACAGTGCCAACAACTTCAATTCCTAAGTGCTTCGCCCACTGACATAAAATATGCCCAACCCCACCAGCAACTGCATGAATTAAAACTCTTTTCACCAAATTGGCATGATAAACTCGATAAAGCAAAGTATGTGCCATCAAACCTTTCAACAACACCGCCACCACTTGGCTGTCGGTTAATTCTTTTGGTGGCAAAACCAAACAATTGGCAACCACAGCGGTTTTTTCGGCATAAGCCCCAATACCCGAAGTGGCATAGGCAACTCGATCGCCAACCTTAAAATCAACCACCTCACTACCAACAGCCGAAACAATACCGCAAGCTTCGTTACCTAAAACCAAAGGTAAAGCTGGCATTTGATATTGCCCTTTTCTTATGGCTACATCGATATGATTAACACCAATCGCCATATTTCGCACAATCACTTCGTCTTTTTTTGGCTTAGGATCTTCTTTTTTTTCTATTTTGAAAACCTCTGGGTTGCCAGTTTTATTGAGTAGTATTGCCTGCATACAAAATAGAAAAAAATAATAAAACTAAAAAAAAATCTTAGAATTAATGATTAAGAAAGTTTTGCCACTTCTGCCAAAACTTCATCGACATGACCGTTAACTTTTACAGATCGCCAAAATTTGACTATTTTGCCCATTTTATCAATTAAAAAAGTTGAGCGATCGATGCCTAAATATTTTTTGCCAAACATTGATTTTTCGACCAAAACTTGATATTTTTGGCAAACTTCGGTGTTTTCATCGGAAAGGAGCAAAAATTTTAGTGCATACTTATCGACAAATTTGCAATGACTGTTAAAATTATCTTTGGAAATACCTAAAACAATGCAATCGAGCTTGCCAAATTGATTAAGCTGATTGTTAAAATCTTGAGCTTCAATTGTGCAACCAGGGGTGTCGTCTTTTGGATAAAAATATAACACCACATTTTTGCCTTTTAGATTGGCTAAACTAATAGTGCTACCTTCGCTACTTGGCAACGAAAATTGCGGGGCAAGATCGGAGATTTTAATCATTTTCTGATGTTTTATTGGTTGGAGTTTCTGAAGTATGAACTTGCGAAATTACTTCGTTAAACATTGACTGACTGCACAAACCAAGCAAAACAATGTCTCTTGTCTTGATGTTTTTCATATTCCAGTGGCTTCTGGTTCTGATAGAATCAATCATTTTATCGGTAGTGCCAACCAATTTTTTAACTTGGTTATTGCTAATTTCTGGATAATATTTTAACAAAAAAGCAATGCCGTCGGGTTTGTCTTGCCTTCTGGCGATGGGAGTGTATTTGCCTTGGTTGGTTTCTTGAATTTTGCTTGCCGCATTTTGATTAAGCACAAGATTTGCCGAAGGATCTTTTTCGCAACGATGTATTTCGTCTAAAGTGAGTTGGCCCGACATAATTGGGCTTTGACCAAGAATGCCACTAGCAATATCGCCATCGGCAATGCCTTGCACTTCTAAATCGTGCAAATGACAAAATTTAGCGATTTGTAAAAAAGTAAGAGAAGTGTTTTCGATTAACCAAACCGCGGTTGCTTTTCGCATTAAAGGCACTTCTTGCACTGAATTTAGCTTGTTCATGGTATAGATAAAATTAAATCTTTAAAAAAATAAAAAATAATTTAAAATTGTATAGATTAAAAAAAATAAAAGCAATACACAATGATTATCATTTTATCACCCGCCAAAACTTTAGATTTTAGCGACACTTATTGTCCTAAACATCTAGAATTTTCTAGCACCACTCCAGTTTTTTTAGCAAAAGCAAAATTACTTGCCTATAATTTACAAAAATTTACTTGCCAAGAAATAGCAGAAATATGCCACATCAGCCCCAAACTTGCCGAATTAAACCAGCAACGATGGCAAGATTTTTCGCAAAATAAGCAAAATAAGGCAAAACCAGCAATTTTCGCCTTTCGTGGCGATGTTTATAAACAGCTCGATTTAGCCAATTATCAACAACCAGAATTTGCCTATTTGCAAAAAAATGTGCTGATTTTATCGGGTTTATATGGCATTTTAAAGCCTTGCGACCTTATTTTACCTTATCGACTCGAAATGTCGAGTAGTTTTGCAAAATATGCTTTTTTTCTTGATAATTTATATGCCTTTTGGCAAGAAGATCTCACCAATTTTTGCCAAAATTATCCACTTATCATTAATTTAGCCTCAAACGAATATGTTAAAGCTTTGCATAAAACCAAGCTTAATATTGTTGATGTGTTGTTTTTAGATTATCAACAACAAAAGTTAAAAAATATCGGCATCAATGCCAAAAAAGCTCGAGGCAAAATGACTGATTTGTTAATTAAAAACAACATTCAAAATATTGCAGATTTAAAAAATCTACAACCGCTAAACTATCGCTTTAGCCACGAAAATTCTAGCAACCAACAATTAGTTTTTATTAGATGAACCTACACAAAACTTATCATTTTTCTGGCTTTACTATTTACGAATATTTCGAACTAGACAGCACCAACAAAACCGCCAATCATTTGTTGCTTAACCAGCAAATACACGATAAACAAGTTATTTTGGCAATTTCACAAACCAACGGAGTGGGCAAAAATCAACGAGTTTGGAAATCTTTGACAGGCAATTTGTTTTGTTCTGTGGTGGTGCAAATAGCCAGCGAGTTTTACTCTAATTACACCCAACTTTCTTTGCTTACCGCGGTTGCTATGGGGCAAACTTTTCGGCAAATCAAGCCCGATTTGCCAATTAATTACAAGTGGCCAAACGATATTTTGCTTGATTGCCAAAAAGTAGCGGGCATTTTAATTGACAGCACTCAAACTAGACAAGGCCACCAAGCCTTTATTATTGGCATTGGAGTGAATTTAAAACATCACCCAAATATTGCCAATTTACCAGCAAGCAACTTGGCAAATTATCATATTCATCTTTCAAGCCTTGAGTTTTTGCAATATTTTTTGCCGAATTTTCATATTTTACTAAACAATTGGCAAAAGTTCGGATTTTCTTATATTAAAAAATCGTGGCTAAATTTTGCTTACAAACTAAACCAAGAAATAACCGTTGAGGTTGCTGGCAAAAAGCACAGCGGAGTTTTTGTTGACATCAACAACGAGGGCAATATTGTGCTGCAAAACCTTCAAGAAAAGCTTATTGTCGCTAGTTGCGAGTGGTAAAAGTCTATCGCTTCTCACAAACTAAACGAGGTTTTTTAACTATTTATCTTGACAAGTTAAAAAAATTCCTCTTCTTTTTTACATTAAAAAATATTGCTAAAACTTTTTTAACAAATTAAAATTATAAGATAATTGAAAAAATTGTCTAAGAAAATGAAACAAATAAGCATCAAAAAAAAACCAGATCATCTCTATCGCAAAGGGGTTGGCATTATGCTTGTTAATGAGCAAAAAAAAATTTTTGTTGGCAAAAGAATCGATAATCATTCTAATGCTTGGCAAATGCCTCAAGGTGGCATAGATGAAGGCGAAAACGAAGATTTGGCAGTTTTTCGCGAATTGCAAGAAGAAACAGGCATCGTCGAACAAAATATCAAAATTCTCTCAAAATCTAGCGATTATTTTTATTATAACTTGCCCTATAATTTACAAAAAAAGTTTTGGGGCGGGCGATATATCGGGCAAAAACAAAGATGGTATTTTGCCCAATTTTATGGCGATGACAATCAAATAAATCTAGTCACTCATAAGCCAGAATTTTCTAGTTGGCAGTGGGTTGATAAAGAAGAGTTGATCGATTTAATTGTTAATTTCAAACGCGAATTATATCAACAAATTTTGCTAGAATTTCAAGATTTTTTATGACTACCGAAATAACTTTTTACGAAGTCGAAGAAGATCTAGAAAAATCTCTCGGCTTATTGCTTTATAAAATTTGGCAAGACGGCAAAAAATCATTATTTTTTTTGCCAAATCAACAGCAACTTGCAGAATTTGATGCTTTTTTATGGTCTTTTGCTCGAAACAAATTTTTACCGCACTGCACTGTTTTAGACACAGAATTTGTTTTAGAACAGCAGCCAATTTTGCTTTCTCATCTGCCAGAAAACACCAATAATGCCGATGTTTTGTTGTTTTTACAGCCACCAGAAAATAACTTTGTTGCCAATTTTGCCAAAGCCTGCTATTTTTTTACGGCAAAACAACAAAATAGTAGCTTGACTCCTAAACAACATTTTTATAAAAAAGCCGATAAATGGCAAAAAATTTTATAAATTATGGCACCAGCTAAAAACCTGCAACAACTATTGCAAATGCAGGCTTTTGCGGTGTTGGCTCAAGTTTTTGCTCTGGTGGTGGCGATTTATATTTATCATTTAGAATTGCCAATTTTGCCAATGCTGGCAATAATTTTTTTGCTGATGGCGGTAAGTTTTTATGCTATTTATTGTATTAATAAACAAAAAATTAGCAATTCTACTTTGTTTTGGCAAATGCTATTTGATGTTTTGGCTTTGGCAGGGCAAATTTATTTTAGTGGCGGAATATCTAACCCGTTCATCTCGTTGTTTTTGTTGCAAGTGGTGGTGGCAAGTATTTTGCTAAAAACTAGTTATGCTTGGTTAATTGGCATTATCACTTGTTTTTTTTATGCCTTGTTAAGCCGTTATTCTTATCGGCAACCTGCGGTTTTGCATCATCATCACACTTTTGATTTTCATTTGCAAGGCATGATGTTGGTGCATTTTTTGTCGAGTTTTTTGTTAATATTTTTTATTAGCAAAATTATGCAAAATATTGCTTTTGAACAACAAAAAAACCAAGAATTAAATCAAAAAATTTTAAGCAAACAAAAATTAGCCGAAATAGGCTTGCTTGCTACTAATACCATTTCCCATATTTATATAGCTTATAATACCAATTCCATAAATAAATAACACATTCTAACTTCATCTTTTTGGTTAAAAACCTGTCGTTGCGATAGCACGACTGAATATAATAGTCTCGTTGCGATAGCACGACTGAATATAATAGTGTCGTTGCGATAGCACGACTGAATATAATA
>RFXY01000001.1 GCA_009921385.1 Pseudomonadota bacterium | reverse complement strand
TCAAATTTAGCGGCTAATTTTTTCGCAACAGTTTCTCCGACAAAACGAATACCCAAGGCAAATAATACGCGTTCGTATGGAATTTGTTTAGATGCCTCCACACTTAGCAATAAATTATTCGCTGATTTATCCGCCATACGATCTAAATTGACCACTTGATCAAAAGTCAGCGTGTACAAATCCGCTACATTTTTCACTAAACCGGCCTGAAAAAGTTGAACTATGGTTTCTACTCCAAGTCCGTCAATATTCATTCCTTTTCGTGCGATAAAATGCTCCATTCTACCAGTTACTTGCCAACAAACTAAAAATGCCCAACAATTTTGTTGATACCACCGTTTACGAAGGCAGGGTTTTGCTTACAGGGGTGGTTGACAGTGCCAACAAAGCCAAGCTCGCTCAAGATTTGGCTTGGCAAGTCGAAGGTGTGCTCGAAGTAATTGACGAAATTCAAGTGTGCGATAATTGCAAAATGAAAATTACCGACAGCACAAAAATTTTGGCAGACAGCCTAATTACCACCGAAATTGAAACCAAATTATTTTTAGCAAAAAGAGTGAGAAGCTTTAATTTTACTGTCAACACTGTGCAAAAAACCGTCTACATTATCGGCATTGCTTATAGCTTAGAAGAACAACAAATGGTTTTAAAAATCGCTTCCAAGGTTAAAGGGGTAGAAAAGGTTGTAAATCACATTATTTTAGCCGATGACCTCAGAAGAAAACAACAATAATCAAGTTATCACTTTTGGTTGCAGGCTAAATAGCTTTGAAAGCGAGGCAATCAAACAGGCCGTGGCGAGTTCTGCCCAGCAAAATCTCATTGTTTTTAATTCTTGTGCGGTCACTTCTAATGCCGAAGCCGAGCTTCGTTTAGCCATCAGAAAAGCCAAAAAAAACAATCCACAAGCCAACATTGTGGTAACGGGCTGTGCCGCTCAAATTAATCCGCAAACCTATGCCAAAATGCCCGAAGTGAGCTTAGTTTTAGGCAACACCGAAAAAAATAAAGCAGAAAGTTATATTTTAAATCAACACAACAATTTTGATTTTAGCAAAAACACCCCTCTCAATCAATCATCAAACACCGCTCAACATCCAGCCGATCGGCTTTTTTTTTCTTCGCAAACTCCAATTGAGCCAAATTTGTTGCCAAAAATCAAGGTCAACAACATTATGTCGGTCAAAGAAACCGCCCCGCAACTGGCGGTTTTTGGGCTTAACCAAACCCGCTCTTTTCTTGAAATACAAAACGGCTGTAATCATCGTTGCACTTTTTGCATCATTCCTTATGGCAGAGGCAATAGTCGCTCGGTTGGGGTGGGCGAAATCGTTAGCAACATCAAAGAATTGGTGCAAAAAGGCTACCAAGAAATTGTTTTTACCGGGGTTGATATTTCCGACTACGGCAAAGATTTGCCTCTACCAACTACTTTGGCAGAACTTCTCAATAAAGTGCTAAATTTAGTGCCCGAACTTCCTAGACTTCGGCTTTCTTCGGTTGATTTGGCAGAGTTAAACGACGATTTTTTAGAAGTTCTGGCAAATCAACCGCGATTGATGCCTTCTTTGCATTTAAGTGTGCAATCGGGCGACGATTTAATTTTAAAAAGAATGAAAAGAAGGCACAATCGTCAACAAATCATCGATTTTTGCCACAAAGCCATCCAAATCAGGCCAAACATCACTTTTGGTGCCGATATTATTGCGGGTTTCCCCACCGAAACCGACGAAGCTTTTGCCAATTCTCTGGCTTTAATTAGCGAAATAAATTTAGTTTTCGCTCATATTTTTCCGTTTTCGCCAAGAACAGGCACACCCGCCGCCAAAATGCCCCAAGTTGCCAAAAAAATCATCAAAGAAAGAGCAAAAATGTTGCGAGAAGCAAGTGCTTTACAACTACACAAACTACTTGCCTTGCAAATAAACAAAACAATGCCAGTTTTGCTTGAAAAAAATAACTTTGGTCGAGCCGAAAATTTTTTAGAAGTAAAAATTCTCAATCAAAATCTACCAGCCAACACTTTTGTCATGGCAAAAATTATTGGCTACGAAAAACACTATTTAACCGCTAATGCTTTATGACTAAACACAATTTGCAACCAGTAAGAGGCACCAAAGACTTACATTCGCAAGCCATTTTGCATTTTAACCACATTGTGGAAATTGCCAAAAAACAAGCCAAAAATTTTGGTTTCGACGAACTGCATACTCCAATTTTTGAGTTTAGCGAAATTTTTTTGCAAAACTTAGGCGAATCTTCTGACATTATCAACAAAGAAGTTTATGCTTTTTTCGATCGCTCTCAAAATTCTCTCACTCTTCGCCCCGAATTTACCGCCGCAGTGGCAAGAGCTATGCTTAGCAACCCCGAATTGTTGCAAGTTTTACCAAAAAAACTTTTTTCTTACGGCCCGCTGTTTCGCTACGACAGGCCACAAAAAGGCAGGCAACGACAATTTCACCAAATCAACTACGAAATTTTTGGTTGCGACAGCATCTACACCGATGCCGAAGCCATTTTACTTTCTGCTAGCATTTTAGAAAATTTAGGAGTTTCAAATTTAGTTTCTTGTCAAATTAATTCTCTTGGTTGCAATCAAACCAAACAAAATTATGGCAAGGCTTTGTATAGCTATTTTGCCGATTTTGCCAGCCAACTTTCTGCCGATTCGCAAAATCGTTTGCATAAAAATCCGCTACGAATTCTCGATTCTAAAGACGAAGCCGATTTGTCTCTCGTTGCCAAAGCCCCGCAAATTGCCGATTTTTATAGCCAGCAAGCCCAAGAACGATTTTGCCAACTCACCAATTTTTTAACCAAACTCAACATTGCACACACCATCAATCCAAAATTAGTGAGAGGGCTTGATTATTACACTTCGACCGTTTTTGAATTTGTGATGCAACACGAAGGAGCTCAAAACACTGTGCTAGCTGGCGGTAGATATGATAATTTAATTGCCAATATGAGCGGTGGCAAACAGCAGGTTCCCGCCATTGGTTTTGCTTGCGGAATAGAAAGATTGATGCTGATTAGCCAATATCAAGCAAAAACCAACCATAATATTGCTGTTTGTTATGTGGCAAAAGAGCAACAAGAGCCAGCTTTTAGCTTGGCAACCAAGCTTCGTCAACACGATTTTGCAGTTTTTATGCTTCATGAAAGCAACCTAAAAAAGCAACTAAAATATGCCAACAACACCAATTGCCAATTCGCCCTCATTTTAGGCGAAGATGAGTTAAAAAACAACAGTGTTTTATGCAAAAATCTGCTCACCGCCCAGCAAGAATTGTTGGCGATTGACAATGTGGTTGCTTTTTTCAACCAACAATATGCCTAAAACCCTAAGCATAGCCGATTTTAGCGAGTTTTTGCTGTTTAACCCACAAAACGGCTACTACATCACTAAAAACCCCATCGGCAATAATAAAGATGGCGATTTTATTACCTCGCCCGAAATTTCTGGGCTGTTTGGCGAAATGCTTGCTGTGTATTTGTTAAATTTATTTAGTTTTCAACAAAAGCCAATAGTGCTGGTCGAAATGGGCGGGGGACAAGGAACTTTGATGTTTGATGTGTTAAACACCATCAAAAAACTTGCCAAAACCAACGATTTGGCAAAAAATTTTTGGCAATCTTGCCAAGTAGCGATGGTTGAAATCAGCCCAACCTTAACCAAAGTGCAACAACAAAAACTAGCCGAATTTAAGGTGGCTTGGTATGTTGATTTTACTAGCTTTCTTGCCAATTATCAACAACAAATTTTCTTTTTTAGCAACGAATTATTTGATTGCTTCACCATTAATCAATATGTCAAAACCAAGCACGGTTGGCAATTAAGAATGGTTGCTTTTGAAGGCGAATTGGCAAATCATAATTTTTGCAATTTGCAATTTGTGTTGGCCGATTTTTGCCCTCAACAACACAACTTGGTAATGCAAATATTGGGAGAAGAAAATAACGATTTGGCACCAATCAATGCCGTTTTTGAATATGCACCTAAAAGCCACATTTTTGCCAAGCAACTTGCCTCTGCACTAAACAAACAAGGCGGGTTCGCCATCAACATCGATTATGGCTATGCCAAATATGAGTTTGCCAATACTTTGCAAGTGCTAAACAACCAGCAAAAACAACCTTTTTTAACAGCTTGTCAAAATGCCGACATCACCGCTTTGGTTGATTTTGTGCTGTTGCAAAAAGTTGCCAAACAACACAATTTGCAATGCTCTTTAATTTCGCAAGGCGAGTTTTTGCAACAACTTGGCATTATCACTCGAGCCGAAATTTTGCAAAAAACCCACCCACAAAAAGCACAGCAAATCGCCACCGATGTTGCTCGGTTAATAGACTTTTCTCAAATGGGCAACTTGTTTAATGTGCTTTTATGGTGGTAGCGGTTTTGCGGGATGCGGTTATTTTTGACGAGCACCGCAACAAGAAGCAAAGGTAGAAAACCCTGCAGAAATTGTTGCGCTAGGTAATTCCGCTTCGCCTGGAATTGTTTTTATTGCTTGTGGATTGTTTTGGTTATTTTTTCTAAATTCTTCTATTAATTTTTCTATATGCAATTCTCCCCTGTTATCACCAAAAATTGTGCTTGTTCCTGATTTTAACTGAGAAAGTTTATCTATATTGTCTTGCTGTAGCAACTTTTCATATTGTTCCGCTCCTATTTGTGGCGCAACTTTTTGCGCCACAAAATCTGCAAAAGTTTCAACCTTAGATTCCGAATTTTTTTCTCTGTCAAAATATCTTTGCCATTGCGCCACAAAATCTGCAAAAGTTTCAACCTTAGATTCCGAATTTTTTTCTCTGTCAAAATATCTTTTCAATGATGTAATAACTTTTGAAGTATATTCTTGACCATAAGTCTTGGCTCCTGGTATTGTATTTTTCAACTTTTCTTCTTGTGACATTTGATTTTCTTCAATATATTTTTTTAATTGATCGGCCGCTACAACACAAGCGACACCACCCGCAACAACAAGCAATACAGTGCAAGTAAGATCTAACATGGATAAAGTAGCAAGAACATTAGGATCGGTAGCTAGAGAGGTTAGAAAAGTAGGGTCTATTGGTGTAGAAGCAACACCATTTCCACTCATTTGGAATAGAGCAATATGCGGAGCTTGAGCAACACTGTTAGAGACGGGAACGGCAGTAGCACCACCATCAATAGTTGCAACGGCAATAGCCACCGCCCCAACAGGAATTATCGAACCAAGAAGACGAGCAGTTTGACAATTGCGCAAATCTTTTGAAACACTAAGATCAAGAACAAAACTACTTGGTTCAAAAAATCTCCAAGTACGACGACGATAACTTTCACTTGCATTAAAAGAAGCTTTTTGGCTTGAATGATTCTGCGCAATATAACAATTAGTTCTCTCATTAACGGCACCATTGAAGGCAATCAATCCTAAGACACCACCACCAATAATAGCACCTAACACTGGATTGCCAAACGGCAACCCCATTACAGCACCAAGCGCACCACCAGCCACAGTGCTGACAGCAGCAAGAGCCGATGCCTCCGCAAATTCTTGTCCTCCAAAATTTGACTGATTAAATGATCCGCGTGGCATATAAAAAAATGAATTATCGCAGAATATAAGATTATTTTGATTTGTCAAGTAGATTTTTAGTTTTTTTAATAAATTAATAAATTAAATTTTATTTCAACAATTCCTCGAGCATATCGATGTAGCCAATCAGCCTGTTTAAGCCTTGTTGCCAAAAGCTTTCGTGGTGCATTGATAAACCAAATTCGCCTAACAATTCGTTGTGCCTTTTGGTGCCACCTGCACTGAGCATTGCCAAATATTTTTCGACAAAATTGGCAACTTGGTTGTTTTCATAAACACTATACAACGAACTGACCAAGCAATAGCCAAAAGCATAAGAATAAACATAAAACGGGCTATGAATGAAATGCGGAATATAGCACCAAAAATATTGATAGTTTTCATGAAAATTAAAAGCATCGCCCAAGCTTTCTTGCTGAATTTCGAGCCAAAACTGGCAAATTTGTTCTGCCGAAAGCTCGCCCAATACTCGGGCAGAATGCACTTTTTTTTCAAACTCCAAAAAGGCAATTTGTCGAATAGCAGTGTTGATGATATCTTCTATTTTATTGGCAATGAGGGCGATTTTTTCATTTTTTGCCGAAGTTTTTTGCAAAATATGTTGAAAAACCAGCTCTTCGGCAAAAATAGAGGCGGTTTCTGCCAAAGTGAGTGGAGTTTGCGATTGAAAATAGCCCTGTTTGCCCGCTAAAATTTGATGCACTCCGTGCCCAAGTTCGTGAGCCAAAGTTGCCACATCTCTGCTGTTTTGCTGGTAGTTTAGCAAAACATAAGGGTGTGTATCGGGTGTGCAAGGGTGGGCAAAAGCCCCCGACTCTTTGCCATCATAAACATCGGCATCGATCCAGTTGTTGACAAAAAATTTGTTTGCCAACTCTTGCATTTGCAACGAAAATCCACCAAAAGCATTCAGCACAATTTCTTTTGCCTCTTGCCAACTGATTTTTTGCTGTGTTTGATAGGGTAAAGGAGCATTTCTGTCATAAAATTCAAGCTTTGGTAGGTTTAAAATTTTTGCTTTTAGCCGATAATAGCGATGCGAAGTTTTGGCAAAGTTTTTTTTGATAGTGGCAACCATTAAATCAACCACTTCGTCTGGCAAAAATTCGTCGGTGTTTCGTTGCGAAATGGGGCTTTTATAGCCTCGCCAAGCATCTTGCACTTGTTTATCTTTGGCTAAAATATTGGTGATAAAAGTAAAAGTTTTATGATTTTCAGCAAAAACTTTAGCAATGCTTTGCGAGGCTTCTTTTCTGACTTCTTGACTAGGATTTTGCAGATAATTAAAAATTTGACTCGAATTTAATTTTTGCTCTTGATAGTCAAATTTTAAATTGTTGATGGTTTCATCAAATAATCGCACAAAGGCATTTTTGCCAGTGATGTTTTTGTCGATATTAAACTTTTCGAGCTGTTCGTTTAGTTGATAGGGTTTGGCAAAAATAATGTCGTTTAACAATGCTTTAAACTGCTCTAATTGTGGCTGTTGACTTAGATTGTGTAGTGTGTCTAGGCTTAATTGCGATATTTCGTTGACCACAAAAACCAAATCTCTTGAAAAAGTGGCTACTTTTTCTTGGGTATTTTGAAAAAAACTTAACACCTGCTGATTATTTAGGTTGCAACTATATTGCAAATAGGCAAAACAACTAATTTTGCTGATTTTTTGAAAAATTTTTTGATAATCGTTTAACACCTCGTTAAGCTGTGTTGGGCTTAGTTGGGCGATGTTTTGATAAGCAAAAGCTGTAAGTGCATTAATTTGCTCGGTGATAGCGACAAAATCAAGCTCAATTTGTGGATCGGCACTTGATAAATAAAGATCGGATAAATTCCATCTTGGTAGGTTGTTGGTCATAAATTATTATTTTCGTTAAGTTGTAAAACAATTTCTTGCCATATCGCATATTTTTCTTTAGCAAGATTAACAATAGGATTGCAAAATTCAATCATCTTTTTGACATTATCAATGCTGTTTTTATAATTTTGATTCTGCTGATATTGCACTTTATCAATTATATTATCTAGGTTGGTGGTGATGTAGCCCTCTTTATTTAAATTGATTTTGACAATAATTGGTGCCGTGGGCTTTTGTTTGCTTTCTGCCAAAGCTCTTTGATAACAGGCCCGAAACTGGGCTTGAATATTAAAAGTTTCTCGTTTAGACAAGGTAGAATTTTGTTGTTTTTCGATATCTTGTTGGGTTACTTGCAAATTAATAATGCCGACCGCTTCTTCTGTTTTTGGCATATTTTCTGGGGCTGGCTCTATTTTTTTGGCAACAATAGGAGCTGGTGTAGAAATGCTTTCTGCAATAGTTTCTTTAGGTTTTTCTTGTGGTTTTTTAGTTTCTATTATGGGCGGAACTTTGGACAAAACTTTGGGCAAAACTTTGGGCAAAACTTTGGGCAAAGCAGGGGGTTTTAAAATCTTAGTTATGTCTTTTTTGATAGTTTTTGTTTCGAGTTTTGGTTTTTTTTCTGGTTTTTTGGGCTCTGGTATTGGTTCAGCTTTTTTGGGCTCTGGTATTGGTTCTGAGCGAATTTCTGGTGGTTTTTCTGGTGGTTTTTCTTGAGCTGGCATAATTTGCTGATTGTTTTTATTGCTTTTTGCTTGCATAAAAACAACACTGGTAACACTAATTTTTGGCTCTTTTTTTTGCTCTTTTTGATGTTGCCAAAAGAAAAACAAAGCCATCAAACACAACAACAAATGCAAAAATATTGAGTAAAAAAAATTTCTTATCATAAATAGCTTTCGGGATTAACTGCAGTTTTGTTTTTTCTTAAGCCAAAATAAATTTGTGATTTGTTGGTTTTGTTATCTTTGCCAACCTTGCCAATTTGTTGACCTTGAGCAATTTTTTGCCCTCTTTTTACACTAAAATTTTTTAGATGAGCATAGGCACTAATCCAATTTTCTTGATGTTTGATAATCACCAAATTTCCATAACCTTTTAGTTCGTTGCCAACATAGGCAACCACACCATTGTTTATTGCTTTTACCGGCGATTCTTCGGCGGTTTGAATGTTGATGCCATCGTTATAAAAACCGGCATTTTTAGGCCCAAATCGCGAAATAATAATGCCACTATCCACAGGCCAAATAAAGCCATAATCTTTGCTAGAAATCAATTTAGGAAAAGTAAAATTGTTGGCAGTAGCAGAAATATTTAATTTTGCTTGTTGATTGTTGGTTGTAAGAGCGGTGCCTGCTTGCTTGGCTTTTTTATTGATGTTTTCTTGCACAGAAATTGAGTTTTTTTGTGGTTCATTTAAAGATTTTATTGCATTTTTTTCAGTTGCTTGAGTGTTTTTTGTATTTTCAAACACAGCAGACGGAATAATTAATTTATCGCCAACTTTTAATTGATAGGGTTCTTGTAATTTATTGAGCTCAATTAATTCTTTTGGAGAAATATTATAATTTCTGGCGATACTATATAGATTTTCTTTGGGCTGAACTTTGATTTCATTGTGTGCAATAGCAATATTTTTGAGATTTTTATATTTGTTTTTATTTAAAACATTTTGCTTGGTATATTTTATTTTGCTACGATCAACGATGGGTGCATTTTTTTGAGTGCAACCAACAAAAAAAATTGATAAACACAATAAAATAAAAATAGGTGGCATTTTTGTTTGACAAAAAATAAGGTTTAGTTTTAAATCTTACTATTTTAACATAATCTTAAATTAATTTCAATAACTATGTTGTCGCCCTTTCATTTAGCAATACCAGTTACTTCTTTAATTAAAGCCAACGATTTTTATGGCAATGTTCTTGGCTTAAACAAGGGCAGAGAATCTAGCCATTGGATTGATTGGAATTTTTTTGGTCATCAATTAGTTACTCACTTACAAACCTCGCAAAAAAACACTATTTCAAATTTGGTCGACGGTCATCAAGTGCCAGTGCCTCATTTTGGAGTGGTTTTGCCTTGGCAAGATTGGCATAATTTTGCCAAAAATTTACAAGAAAAAAAGGTGCAATTTGTGATTGAACCCTATATTCGCTTTAAAAATCAAGCAGGAGAGCAAGCAACAATGTTTTTTTATGATTATTGTGGTAATGCTTTAGAGTTTAAGGCTTTTCAAGATATTGGGCAGTTGTTTGCAAAATAAAAATAATACCATTTACACAAATAAATACCGCATTATAACGAAATATTATGTTTAGTCGTGCTAGAGGCAACGACATGATTTTTGAGATAAAAACTTTAAAAAACGATTGCCTGTATATTCATACAGGCAGAGGCTTTTTGAAGCTTTTTAACCAAAAAGATGAAGTTAGAATGTGGTATTTATTTGTGGAAATGGTATAAGCTTTAATCGATATTGCTGATTTTTATATTCCATTTTTTACCTAAATATCGCTCGATTTCTCTTCGGTCTTCTCCGGGTAAAGAGCGATTAAAAATGATGATTTCGGCAATTTTACCTTTAAAATAAGAACTTAAATTGTTGCTATCATCTCTTTTTGCTCCCATCATAACTTTACTTAAACCAACATTATTTCCTGTTGGATTATAGCCGCTACTGGCATTAATTAAATTAGAATCTTGATAAATATTAACAGTATTGGTGTTGTTGATAATAATGGCTAAAACACTCTTTTTTTTGGGAACCACAATAGCATTTGCCGATCGTGTAGTGCTTGCCCCACTGGCACAATTTGTTTCAGAAGAACAAATGCCGTAATCGCCATTGGTGGCAAAATTGATGCCAATATCAATGCCGTCTGCGGTTGCTTGATTGTTTTGGCTGAAAATTGTTTGTTTTGTAGTTATGTCATCTGCTTCAAAAACCATAAAAAAACTACCAGAATAATAAGACAAAATGCCTTCTATCAATTTTTCGTTACCTTCTAGGTAGTCGTTGCCATCAAAATATATGGCGGGCAAACCATTTATAGAATTAGTTTGATATATTGGTTGATTAGAAGTGTTTGTTTGTTCTAAAACAATTCTTTCATGCACCCTCACTTCGCTATCGACCCATTTGTTGATTTTGTCGGTATGATTAGTTTGACTCACATCAAAAGCTTCTATTGAGGTGGCATCATACCAAGCGATGATGTTATTTAGGGCAGGAATGGCAGAATTGTTGGTTAATTTTCGGGCATTAGTGAGTCTCATTTGCGAAACTAACCGAGAAGATTGAGTAATTGCCGCAATAATAAGGGCAATAATAACCACAACTACCGAAAGCTCAATTAAAGAGAAGGCTTTTTTCTTCATTGTTATTATGTTGATTAAAAAATTAATTTTTGATACAAGACAAATATTCATAAATATTGCACTTGTAAATTTTATAAGCAATAACTATCTTGCCTCTTGTTAAGAATTTTGTTTTGTTTTGCAAAAAAACACAATACAAAATCTACTTTTTTGTTATTGAGTATCAACAAAAATCTTAAAATAAATCAATTCAAATTTTATCTTATGTCAAAAGTTATCGGTATAGATCTTGGCACCACAAATTCTTGTGTCGCAATTATGGAAGGCGGTTCAACCAAAGTTCTTGAAAACACAGAAGGCACCAGAACAACTCCTTCTGTTGTTGGTTTTTTAGAAAATGGTGAAAGAGTTGTTGGAGCCCCTGCCAAAAGACAAGCAGTAACCAATCCAAAAAACACTGTTTTTGGCTCAAAAAGATTAATCGGGCGTAAATTTGACGATCCTACAACCACCAAAGATCAAGCCCTGGTTCCATACAAAATAGCCCCTTCTTCTAATGGCGATGCTTGGATTGAAATCAAAGGCACCAAATATTCTCCAAGCCAAATAGCCGCCGATATTTTAGTAAAAATGAAAGAAACCGCCGAAAAATATTTAGGCGAAAAAGTAGAAAAAGCCGTCATCACCGTGCCAGCTTATTTCAATGACTCTCAAAGACAAGCCACTAAAGATGCTGGCAAAATTGCAGGTCTAGAAGTGTTAAGAATTATTAACGAGCCAACCGCGGCAGCACTTGCCTATGGCTTTGAAAAGAAAAACGGTCAAACCATTGCCGTTTACGATTTGGGCGGTGGCACTTTTGATGTTTCGATTCTTGAAATTGGCGACGGTGTTTTTGAAGTAAAATCAACCAACGGCGACACTTTCTTGGGTGGCGAAGATTTTGATATGCGAATTTTAGAATATCTTACTGAGCAATTCAAAAAAGATAATGGCATTGATTTAAGAAAAGATCCTCTAGCACTACAAAGACTAAAAGAATCAGCAGAAAAAGCCAAAATTGAGCTTTCTTCTACAACCGAAACCGAGATAAACCTTCCTTACATCACCGCCGACGCTTCTGGCCCAAAACACTTAAACATCAAACTCACCCGAGCAAAACTCGAACAATTAGTCGACGATTTAATTGAAAAAACCATCAAACCTTGTCAAAATGCTTTACAAGATGCTGGTTTGCAATCTTCACAAATTGACGAAGTTATTTTAGTTGGTGGCATGACCAGAATGCCAAAAGTTATCGAAACTGTTAAAAAATTATTCGGCAAAGAAGCCAATCGCAGTGTCAATCCCGACGAAGTTGTGGCAATTGGTGCCGCCATTCAGGGCGCGGTTTTGCAAGGCGATGTGAAAGATGTGTTGTTGCTTGATGTAACTCCACTTTCTCTTGGCATTGAAACTGCTGGAGGTGTTTTTACCAAACTTATCGAAAGAAACACTACAATTCCAACCAATAAAAGTCAGGTATTTTCAACGGCCGCCGACAATCAAACCGCGGTTACTATTAAAGTTTTCCAAGGCGAAAGAGAAATTGCCATTCATAACAAATTGTTAGGCGAATTCAACCTAGAAGGCATCGCTCCTGCTTCGAGAGGTTTGCCACAAATCGAGGTTTCTTTTGATATCGATGCCAACGGTGTGGTAAAAGTTTCGGCAAAAGATAAAGCAACCAACAAAGAACAACAAATTAGCATCAAATCTTCTAGCGGTTTGTCTGAAGCAGAAATTCAAAAAATGATGCAAGATGCCGAACAAAATGCCGTTGCCGACAAAGCTAAAAAAGAACTCATCGAAACTCGAAATCAAGCCGATTCTTTGGTTTACGAAACCGAAAAATCACTAAACGAGCATGGTGAAAAAGTTGATTCCGCAACCAAAAATCAGTTAGAGCAAGAATTGCAAAAACTAAAAAGTTTATTGGCAAATCAACAAGAAACCGCCGAAAATATCAAAAAAGGCATTGAAAATTTAATGCAATCTTCGGCAAAATTAGGTGAGGCAATTTATAAAACACCAAACAATAACGACGGCTCTAGCAATAATGCCGAAAGCACTCAATCAAACAACCAAGATGGCAAAGTGGTTGATGCCGAATATCAAGAAGTTAAAGACAAAAAAGAAGATAATTAAAAAATAATTTCTTGATAATAACTTTAAGGGCTAGAGGCTAAAAAGCTTCTAGCCCTTTTTTATTTGTGTTTGCAAATTTTTAAAAAATATTATTATGATTTTTAGATATTGCATTTTAGATGAATTTTGCTACTATTAATTGCAGTGTAGCAAATTTTAAAGCAAAAAAATAATTTTATGAAATTGATTCGCATTGATTCGGTTGAAAAGCTACAGCAATATTGGCAAGCTTTGTATCAACACTATTTTGCTAATTTGCAAATAGATTCGGCTATTTTGCATCACGATTGGCAACAAATTATTGCCAAGCAACATCTATTTTGTTGTTTTGACGAAAATAATAATCTGCTAAACCTAGTTTCTGCCAGTATTTGCTATAACAAGCAAGCCAAGCCCTATTGGTTGTTTTGCGATTTATTTGATGGGGGTAATTTATTGGCAAATAATTTTTTGTTAAACGAAATCATCAAAACCGTGGCAAACTTCACGAGCATTATGTTTTGTGTTTCAACAAAAAGCCAAACTATGCAACAAGCTTTGGCTACCCACAGTTTTTGGCTGAATCATTTTTGTTTTAGCTATGCATAAATTAACAAAACTAACACTGGGGCCTGTTATTATCATCACAAGGGCGATAAAAGACTCCATCAAGCACGATGGAGTTGAGCATGCTGGTTATTTGTCTTTTTTGGCGATTTTATCTTTTTTCCCTTCGCTGATTTTTTTGATGACCGTGTTAAGTTTTTTTGATGGCTTGTCTATTCAGTTTTTAGAAAAAATCTTAGTGCATTTGCCCAAAGAAATGTCGGTTGGTTTAAAGCCAAGAATCGACGAAATTTTATCGGGCCCGAGCAATAAATATTTAACCATCGCTTTTATTGGCATTATCTGGACAGCATCTTCGGCTGTTGAGGGTTTGCGAACCGTTTTAAACAAGGCCTATCATATTGGCTCGCCCCCGCCTTATTTGTGGAGAAGGCTGTTGAGTGTTATTGAGTTTTTTATGATTATTTTTTTGATTATCGCTAGCACTTTAATTTTGGTGGTCGTGCCGAATGTTTTGCAGCTTTTGCCTGCAAAAATGCTCAAAGCTATCGATATCGATTTTGATTTTTTTTATTTACGCCAAATTGCGGTTGGGGTGATTTTGATTATTTCGGCAACTTTGCTTTATTATATTTTGCCTAGTGCCAAACAAAATCTCAAAAAAACCATACCAGGAGCGATTTCAAGCACTTTTTTATGGTTTTTTACTACCAAACTTTTTGCTTATTATTTGCATTATTTTGGGCAGATTGATTTAGTTTATGGCTCGATTTCTAACATTATTATTTCGCTGATGTATTTTTATTTTGTGAGTTTTATTTTTATTTTAGGTGCAGAGTTTAATTATCACTTTGCCAAATTTTATAGCAAATGATACCGTTTTTTACACTAAATTAGGCAGTGTCGTCAAGCAGTTCTCGATCATAATTCCCCTTCTGCAAGAAGGGGAATTATGATCGAGAACTGCTGATTCAACAATTTCGTAAAATGGTGCGATGATATTGTTTTTCGCTTGTTTGGAGCGGTTTGATGATAAAAAAATCAGCATCATAATGGCTGGTTGCGGTGTTGTAAAACTTGTAAACTTGATGATTTTGTTGATTGCAGGTGAGGTATTGATAATAATTGTGTAGTTTTTCTTTACGCGGTTTATAGTTTTTGTTGCCAATTTCCATTAGCATTAAAGCCAATATTTTGAGCATCGTCTCTTGTTGAATGGTGTTGAAGGCCGATTTTTTTAATAAACAAGAACTTTCTTGCCACAGCAAAATTTGCTTGCTATGTTGCAATAATTCTTGGTTAAATTTGTCATTGATGCTGGCAATTTCTTGGCTTGTTTGGTTGATTCTGCCAATAATTGGGCTGTAATCGGTAAAACTATGCAAAAAAACTCGAATTTTATTTCTTAAAAATTTGGTGTCGGCATTGCTCTCGTCTTCGTGCCACTCGATATTTTGCGATTGCAAAAACTGTTGTAATTGTTGCTTGGTAAAATCAAGGAGTGGTCTTAACAAAATCAGGTTTTGATAGTGAGAAATATTTTTCATAGCCGATAAACCATCTAAACCGCTACCGCGAAATAATCTGATTAAAAAATTTTCTGCCACATCGTCTAGTTGATGGCCAGTTGCTAAATAATTGATGTGCTTTTCTTGACAATAATTTAGCAATAATTCATAGCGATATTGCCTTAATTTTTGCTCGATATTGCTGGTTGGTACTAGGTTGGGAGCAATTTCTAAAACCGCATTTTTAATATTTAATTGTTGTAATTGTTGGCAAACTTGCTTGGCTTCAAGTGCCGATTGTTCTCGGTAATTATGATTAACCACCAAAGCAGAAAGATCGATGGCAAAATGTAGGCAAAAATCTCGCAACAACACCGCCAAAGCCATAGAATCAACCCCGCCAGAAACCGCTACCGCTATTTTTTGCTGTTCTTTTGGCAAGGTAAAAAAATTTAATTTCTCTAAGATTTGTTGAAATTTTGTAAAAAAAAGATTGTTAATTGTGGCAGGCATATGTAATATTAAGTCTAATAAATTTTTTTCACCAAAATCTTCACCAAAATATGGCAAAATTATTATTCAATTTCTTATTTTTGCTATGTTCTTTTGCTAATTTTTCGGTTTCTTTTGCGCAAAACACTAAAACTCAGACAGTAGAGCAAGAAAATTTTTTATCGCTAGAGCAATATTTGCAACAAGTGCAAAATAAAAATTTAAATATCATCAGTTATAATCAGCAACAAGTTAGCAACGAAAATCTTGCTAAAAAATCAGAATTAATCACCGCAATTAAACTTTATGGTTTTAGCCAGCGATCGTTTGCCGAACAAAATAAGGCTTTACAACTTTTTCGCTACAGCAAGCTGTATAATCAAAATAATCAAATTGGCTTAAATTATCAATCAAGTTATGGTTTTGAAACCGATTTAACCTATTCTCTTAACAAAACTAACTATAAAGATCTAAGTTTAATTACCAATAATCCACTATCTAAAAGCAACAGTCAAGGCACTTCATACATTGAGTTAAATTTATCTTTATGGCAAAATTTCTTGGGTAGCAAAACGAAGGCTAGCATTGAAAGCATTCAAAGCCAATATCAGTCGGCAAAATTCAATTTTATTGGCTTGTCGTTGCAAGAAAAAATAGAAGCAGAAATTGCTTATTGGTATTTGTTTTATTGTCAAAAAAACATCACAATCCAACAGCAAGCTTTGGTTAGTGCCAGCAAAATTCTTGATTATTTAAGCAAAAAAGCCCAAATGAATTTGGCAGAAACTAACGATGTTTTGCAAGCAAAAGCCATGGTGCAAAACAAAAAATTAGCTGTCTCACAAGCTAAAAATCAATTAGAACAAGCAAAATTAATTTTTAATCAAAAAAGAAATATTGTGGGGCAAGAAGTTTTAGAAATAATCTCGATGCCAAGCATCATTGATTTGCAAAACTTTGTTTTTCAAGCAATCAATGAAAAACAAACTCCATTTTTGTTGGCTCAAAAAAATAAAATGCAAGCCAATATTGCTCTTGCCAATATCGAAAAACAAAATCAAAAGCCAGTGCTTAATTTGTATGGTTCTTATGCTCGCAATGTTGCCGAAGCCAATGCTAGACTGGCTTTTAGCAATTCTTTAAATAGTGGCAACAGGGCCGATTCTGGTGATGTTGGCATTAAATTTTCTATGCCTTTAAATTTTATGATTACCAACCAAATTATGGAAGGGGCCGAGCAACAAATTTTGGCCGAAAAAAATCAATATCAACAACATCGTTTGCAACACGAAACCACTTGGCAAAACCTCAACATTAACGGCATCTCTTTGCAAGAAAATCTCAAATTAGCTCTTGAAATTGTGCAAATACAAAAAAATAAACTAAATCAAGAAAGATTATTGCTAAAAAAAGGTCGAACCTCAACTTATCAAGTTTTGATGTTTGAGCAAGATTTTTCTTTGGCAGAAGCAAATTTATGGCAAATTGTTTATCAACTGCAACAAACCATTGCCAATCGACAAATATATAGTTTATGAATATCACCCAATTTGCCATTAAAAGACCTGCCTTTATTACTAGCATCATGATTGCCATCATCATTGTTGGTTTTATCTCTTTTAAAAAAATGCAAGTCGAGCTTTTTCCTAACATCGACATACCTGTAATTTTTGTTGGCACCACCTACGAAGGAGCCTCGCCTGCCGAAATTGAAAGTTTAATAACCAAGCCGCTTGAAGAAGAAATATCGGCAATTTCGGGCATTAAAAAACTACTTTCGCGAAGCATGAAAGATACTAGCCAAATTATCGTGCAACTTTATCCCAACACCAATATTCGCTATGCCGAGCAACAAATTCGTGACAAAATCAACCAAGCAAGAGAAAAATTACCCACAGACATCAAAGAGCCAATTATCAGAAGGGTCGATCCTGCCGA
The DNA here is from genome assembly GCA_009921385.1 of Pseudomonadota bacterium. Next base: position 14,286 of record RFXY01000001.1, on the reverse strand, counting down.
TCAGCCAATTATCACCGTTGTTCTTACTGCCAATTTGCCAGAAGCTAAAATGTTTGATATTGCCGACAATTTTGTGCGTCCAAGACTCGAGCAAACCGCTGATGTTGGCATGGTCGAAATAATGGGGGCAAGAAAACGAGAAATTCAAATTTTACTTGATCAAAACAAGCTAAAAAATCACGAAATATCGTTGTTGCAAATAAATAAACAGTTGGCAATTTCTGGGCAAAATGTGTCGATCGGCTCAAAAGATTATCAAGACAAACAGCGAGTTTTTCGTAGTGTAAGCGAGTTTAACGATTTGTCGCAAATTAACAATTCTTTGGTAAGTTTTTATTCAAACGAAGTTCCTGTGAAAATCAATAATCTTGGTGTGGTGGTTGATTCGCTTGAAGAGGCAACTTCGCAAGCTTTTGTTGACTCAAAAAAATCGCTTTTTCTTAATGTTTATCGCCAGTCCGATGCCAATATTATTGAGGTGGTTGATGGCATTAAAAAACAAGTGGCAAAAATTAGCAAAGACTCTGCTCAGCTCGAAGGCAACTTGCAAATTAGCACCATCAAAGATGCTAGTGTTTATATTCGAGGCAACATTGCCGATATCTACGAGGCTATTACTATTGCCATTATTCTTACCGTTATTACCGTGTTTTTTTTCTTGCGAAATATAAGGGCAACCATTATTACCGCTATTTCTTTGCCTATTACTCTTATTGGTTCTTTCATTATAATGTATTCTGCCGATTTTTCTATCAATATTATTACTATGCTGGCACTTAGTTTGGCGGTTGGTTTGCTTGTTGACGATGCCATTGTGGTGGTTGAAAATATTTATCGCAAAATAGAAAGTGGTTACAGTGCAAAAGAAGCCTCCATTGCTTCTTCGCAAGAAATTTTAATGGCGGTGGTGGCAATTACGGCTGTGGTTGTTTCGGTGTTTACTCCTATTTCTTTTTTAAAAGGTGTTGTGGGGCAATATTTAAAGCAGTTTGGCTTGACTATTGCTTTTGCTATGTTAATTAGCTTGGTGGTGGCGATTTCGATTATTCCAGTTTTGTGTGCTTATTTATCTGGCAAAAAACATCAAAAACACCAGCAACAAGAAGGTAAGCTCGAATTATTTTATGAGAAAATTTTGCATTTTTCTATTTTTAATCCAGGAAAAATTTTGTTAATCACTTTGTCTATTTTAGTGTTAAGTTTTGTTGCGTTTAGTAAAGTGCCTAAAACTTTTATGTCTGAAAGCGACAACGGCGAAATAACCATAAGCCTCGAATTGCCTGCCGATTCTAACCTAGAAAAAACCACTCAAACAGCTTTGGATATTGATAAAATCGTCAAACAAAACCCCGAAGTGCTGGTTTCGGCGGTAAGCAGTGGAACAATGTCAAAACAAAATCATCGTGGCGAAATTTATGTTAAACTTAAACCAAAAAAACAACGAGAAATCTCAACTACTGCATTTAAAGAGTTGTTAAGAAAGCAAATTGTGGCTTTTCAATTTGCTAACCCAGTGGTGAAAGATTTCGATCCTTCTGGCGGGGCTTCTCGTGGGCAACCATTTAATTTATTTTTAATTTCTAGCAACAAAGAATCTCTTGAAAATTTTGCTAACAAATTGTTTAATTATTTAAAAAACGATGCTCGATTAAAAGATCTCGACAACAGCAACAAAGCCACTCGTCCAGAGTTTGCTATCACAATTAACGATTCCAAAGCTAAAGCTTTTGGAGTAAATCCCCAAAATGTGGGCAACGAGCTTAGGGGCTATGTGGCGGGCTACACTCCTGCAAAACTCAAACAAAATGGTTTAGAATATGATATCCGTCTACAACTTCAAGAAGATCAAAGAGATGTCAAAGATAATTTTCACAAAATTTATGTTTCTAATCTCAACAATAGGCTAATTAAATTATCCGACATTGCCACCATAACAGAAACTATTGAGCCTGCCACTATTAACAGGCAAGATCGAGGCAGATATATTCAAATCACCGCCAGTCTTGCTCCAAAAGTGGGCTTAGGCGAGGTAATTTCTGATTTAGAACAAAAATTTATTGATTCTGAGGTTAAATTGCCAAGCGATATTCGCTATAATTTTTCTGGCGATTCCGAAAATATGCAAGATATGATAAGCTCAATGAATATGGCTTTGTTGCTTTCAATTGTGTTTATTTATCTCATTTTAACCAGTCTTTACGAATCTTTTGTGGTGCCTTTCACCATTTTGCTTGCTTTGCCTTTGGCATTTTGCGGGGCATTTTATGCTTTGTTTGTAACAGGAGAATCGGTCAATATTTTTACTATGTTAGGCATTTTTATGTTGGTAAGTGTTTCGGGCAAAAACTCAATTTTGTTAATCGACTACACCAACAAGCTCATCGAAGCAGGCAAATCGCGAAATGAAGCATTGGTTATTGCTGGTAAAATGCGACTCAGACCAATTCTTATGACTTCTTTTGCTCTTATTGCAGGCACTATTCCTGTGGCAATTGGGTTGAGCGAAACCGCATCTATGCGAACTTCGATGGGTGTGGCAATTATTGGCGGGCTGATTTCTTCGACCTTGCTTACTTTGCTTGTGGTGCCGGCGGTTTTTGGCTACATTGAAAATGCTAAAATTTTTCTAAAAAATTTTCTCACCAAATTAGTAGAATAGTTGTGGTTTTATGTTAAAGAAAATTTTTATTTTTTTGCTGATATTGTTCTTGTATAGTAAAAACTCTGTTGCAAAATCTCTAATTATTGAAGTTGTTGGCAATCAAAGAGTTGAAACCGCCACAATTTTAGGCTATATCGATGTAGAAAAATTTTCACTTAACAAAAATAGTTACCTCCAAATTTCGCAACAAATTGATTTAGCAAAACAAAAATTAACCACTCTCGATTTATTTAGCGACATCGATATTTCGTTGCAACAAAACAAAATAATGGTTAAAGTTACAGAAAATCCGTTTATCAGCGACATTAAATTTGTTGGCAACAACAAGTTAAGCGACGAAATTTTAAACAACGAGCTAATTTTAAAAAAGAAAAGCATTTTTTCGACCAATAAATTAAAACAAGATCTTAAAAATATTCAGCAACTCTATCTCAAAACTGGTAAATTTCTTGCTTATATTCAGCCAAAAATGGTAGTGCAAGAGCAAAACAAAATCGAATTAATTTTTTATATAAACGAAGGGCCGAAAGCCAATATAAAAAATATTTATTTTAATGGCAACAAAGCCTTTACCAATGCAGAATTAGCCGAGCAAATCTCAACCAAAAAAACCTTGTGGTGGAAGTTTTTATCTACCGCCGACATTTATGATCCAGAGCGATTGCAATATGACAAAGATTTGCTAACAAAATTTTATTACAGCAATGGTTATGCCGATTTTGCTTTTATTGAATCTATAGCCGAAATTAATCAACAGCACACCCAAATTTTTATTAACTTTTTATTAGAAGAAGGCGAGATTTATCGTTTCGGCGACATTGAAATTGTTAATCACATTTCTAATTTTGATGCAAGTATTTTACAAAAAGTTATCAAATTTAAAGAAAAAGATATTTATAATGCCGATTTAATCGAAAAAACTATCGCTGAGATGACCGAAATTTTATCGCAAAATTCTTATGCTTTTACCAATATTGAGCCGATCATCAAAAAAGATCGTCAAAATCATACAATAAATTTGCAATTTTTAATTAATGAAACTCCTAGAATTTATATTGATCAAATTAACATCACAGGCAACACCAGAACAATAGACGAAGTTATTCGTCGAGAGTTGCGAATTAAAGAAGGTGACCCTTACAACACCATCAAAATCAATCGCTCCAAACAGCGGTTAGAAAATCTTGGTTTTTTTGAAAAAGTAGATTTTAACATTCAAAGAATCAACGACACCGACAAGGTTATTTTGCAAATCAAAGTAAAAGAGAAAAAAACCGGCGAACTAAATTTGGGCTTGGGCTATTCAACCGTCAATAGATTTAATATTAATGCTGGCATTAAAGAAAATAATTTGTTTGGCACAGGCAGGCAAATTGGCATCAATCTGCAACGATCTTTCACCACAATTAATGTCGAATTAAACTATACCAAGCCATATTTTTTTAATCATCCTATTGATGTTGGTTTTGATGTTTTTAAATATCGCATCAACAAAAGAAATTCTTTGGTCTACGATCAAGATAATACAGGTTTTAAAATTAATGCTAACTATTCTATTACCGAATTTTTAACTCATCAAATTAGCTATAATCATACCACTCAAAACATTGGTAACATTGATAGCAATGCCTCTTTCGCCATTAGAAATCTGCAAGGAAATTTTGTTTATTCTGGCATAGAGCATAGTTTTTTATACGACAAGCGAAATAATCGGCTTGATCCAAGAAGTGGCTATTTTTTCTCGCTATTGCAAGCCTATAACGGGCTTGGTGGCAACATTAAAACACTGAAACACGAATTTTTTGCTGGTTATTATCAACCAACTTTTAATCAAGATTTTGTCTTTAAAATGTTGTGGAAAAGCGGTGTGATTGATGGCTTGGGGCAGGCGGTGTTAAGCAACAACAACTTTTTTTTAGGTGGCGATAATTTTCGTGGCTTTGAATATGCAGGCATTGGCCCGCGAACTTATTTAAATGGTAATCCTAAAAATGGCGAAGCGGTTGGTGGTAAAATTTATTACATCGGCACAGCAGAATTTCGCTTTCCTTTGGGCTTGCCAAAAGAACTAGGCATTTATGGGGCTTTATTTTCAGATAACGGAGTTTTAAAGCAAAGTGATATTAACGATGCACCAATTGCTCGATCGGGCGGTTTTCGCTCTTCTTATGGGTTGAGTGTTGCTTGGGCTTCTCCTATGGGGCCAATTAGGCTTGATTTTGCTAAGGTGTTAAGAAAAACCAACTACGACCAAGTGCAGAATTTTCGCTTTAGCATTGGCACTAGTTTTTAGTTTTAAATTCTTTTTTCAAGGGAAGGTTTGGTAGTAGAACTGGGGCAAATTCCCCTTCTACAAGAAGGGGAATTCAGACCTAGAACTTCGTGCTACCCAGCAACAAGAGAAGGGAATTTAGATCGAAATGGTATAAGAGAATCTGATGGTGTTTTTTTTAAAAAAAACATGGTGGAGATAAGGAGACTCGAACTCCTGACCCTCTGCTTGCAAAGCAGATGCTCTACCAACTGAGCTATATCCCCACAAAAACAAAAAATATTATAAATCAATTTTAAGTTGCAAAAAAATATTTGTCAACTATTCTTTTTTACGAATATTTATGCTAAGTTGATGAGCTTGTAATTTTTCTGCTTGGGCAAAAATTTCGGTTGCAGAAGCAAGTTTTTGAAATGCTTCTTGATTACAGCCAATAATTGACATTCTTTTTAAAAAATCATAAACCGACAAACCGCTGGCAAATCGGGCAGAACCAAAGGTTGGCAAGGTGTGGCTAGGACCCGCCATATAATCGCCGATGGCTTCTGGGGTGTAATGGCCTAAAAAAATCGCTCCTGCATTGGTGATGTGTGGTAAGATATTTTCTGGATTTTCGGTGGCAATTTCTAGATGTTCTGGAGCGATAAAATTGGCTAATATGCTTGCTTCAAGCAGGTTTGGCACCAAGAAAACCGCAGAATTTTTGCTAGATTGGGCAATAATTTGAGATCTTGATAAAGTTGGAGCAATTTCTGCTAAATGTTTCAAAAAATCTTTGGCGATTTGTTGGTTGGTGGTGATAAGAAAAGCTTTAGAATCGGCTCCGTGCTCGAGTTGTGAAAGGGCATCGTAGGCCAGCCATTTTGGGTTGGCGGTTTGATCGGCAATAATGCAAATATCGGTAGGGCCTGCAATGCTATCGATGCCCACATTACCATAAACATTTTTTTTTGCCAAGGCCACAAAAGCATTGCCAGGGCCTACTATTTTATCGACTTTTTCGATGGTTTGAGTGCCAAAAGCAAGAGCGGCAATGGCTTGTGCCCCACCAATTTTATAGATGGTGTTGATGCCACAAAGTTTGGCACAATAAAGCACCGTTTGGTTGATTTCGTTGTTTTTAACTGGCATACACATAGTGATTTTGTCAACTTTAGCTACCAAAGCAGGAATTGCCGACATTAAAACCGAACTAGGATAAGAAGCGGTGCCACCTGGCACATAAAGCCCAACTTTGCTGATTGGTTGCCAATGATTGCCTAATTTAACCCCCAAATCGTCAACAAAATCAAGGTTTGCAGGCATTTGCTTTTGGTGATAGGCAAAAATTCTGTGATAAGCTAAATTTATCGCTTCTTTGAGAGCTTTATCGATTTTTTTTTCGCTATCGTGAATTTGTTGTTGATCTACCAATAGTTCAGAGGTGCTTTGACACTGCATACCATCAAACTGTCGGCAATAATCAAGCAAAGCCTGATCTTGATTTTTTTTGATGTTATTAACAATTTTGGCCACCAAATTAGCAACTTTACTGTTTTGCTGTTGTTGTTTGTTAATAAATTTTAAAGCCACATCGTTGCTTGTTTCTAAATTAAAGATTTTCATAAAATAAGTTGATCTCCTAAATTTATTTTGAGTTTTTTAGCTAAACCGCCATTGATTTCAAGCACTGCTGCTGCTTTTTTTTGAGAAGAAATAATGTCGAGTGAAAAAGGTTTTGCCATAGAATGTATTTTGATAATTTGATATTTTTCGTCAAGAAAAAGCATATCTAGCGGAATTTTAGTATTTTTCATCCACATATTAATAATTTGCTCGCTTTCCCACACAAAAAGCATAGCATAATTTTTTGGTAAAGATTTTATGTGCATCAATCCCAACACTTTTTGCTGATTTTCTAATGCCTTTGCCACCTGAAATTTTGCTATTTCTTGTTGATTCCTGTTGATGGTTATGGTGTGTTGATAATTGTTTAAATTGCTAGCAAAAATATTTTCGACAATTTCTGTTGATTTTGAGGGCGATTGGGCAAAACTTATCTTGCTTATTTTGGCATTTGATATTAGCATTAATAAGATGATGATGATTTTTTTTAACATAATTAAACAATTTTAGTGAAAACAGCATTCATTACAACAAAACTAATTTTATTTTGCTATCTTTTTGTTATCTTGTTTTTGTTTGCCTCAAATAAAAGTTGGGCAGAAAATACAGCAAAAAACCAAAAGCCAATTGTTATTCGTTCTGATTTTATCACTATCAAACAAAAATCGCAACAAGTAAAATTTTTGCAAAATGTGGTGGTCGAGCAAGACGATAGTTCTTTGCTTGCCAACGAAATGGTGGTTGATTATCTAGAAAACGACAATAAAAAAAGAGAGATTAACCTAATTACTGCCAATAAAAATGTGAAATTATTTAATCAAAACATCACCGCCACTAGCGATTTTGGTATTTATGATCCCAAAAAAAAATTAATTACTCTCAAAAATAATGTGCTGGTCAACGACGGCAAATCAATTGTTGCAGGCAATAAATTTATTTACGATCTTAACACCAAAATTGGTAAATTTTCTAATCAAAATTCATTGCCAAAAAACAAAAAAAAATCATTAAAACAAACCGAATCTCTCGACAACAGAGTGACCGTAATTATTGGCGACGATCCGCAAGAATCTTATCAAAAACAAAATGAATAAATACAAAACTCTTTCTGCTTGTAATTTATCCAAAATTTATGGCAAAAAAACTGTGATAAAAAATGTTTCATTCGATGTGAAGCAAAACGAAATAGTGGCAATTTTAGGGCCAAACGGTGCAGGAAAAACCACTAGTTTTTATATGTTGGTAGGGCTAGTTTCGCCCAATAATGGCGATGTTTTTTTAGACGATATTAACATTACCAAAATGCCGATTCATCAAAGAGCCAAGTTAGGCATTAGCTATTTGCCACAAGAAATGTCTATTTTTCGCGGTCTAAATGTTGAGCAAAACATTATGGCGGTGCTTGAAATTGTTGAAAAAAACACTCAAAAAAGAACAGAAAAACTCGAGCAATTATTAAGCGAATTTTCTATTCAACACATCAGAAAATCGCATGCTCTTTCGCTTTCTGGTGGCGAAAGAAGAAGGGTAGAAATTGCTCGGGCAATCGCTACTGATCCTGTATTTATTTTGTTAGACGAGCCTTTTGCTGGAGTCGATCCTATTGCGGTTGCCGATATTAGGAAAATGGTTTTGCACCTGAAAGATCGAGGCATTGGTGTGTTAATCACCGATCACAATGTTCGAGAAACTTTGTTGGTGGTTGATAGAGCCTATATTGTTTATGAGGGTTCTATTTTGGCTTCTGGCGACAAGCAAACAATTATTAACAACGAAACTGTCAAAAAAGTTTATTTAGGCAACAATTTTTCTATTTAACATATGTCTTTTACTGCTAAATATCTCAATCAAATTAATTTTCCCGCTGATTTAAAAAAATTTTCTTTACCAGAGTTGCAAGAAATTGCCGAAGAACTAAGACAGGCAACTATTGGTTTTGTGGCAAAAACTGGCGGTCATTTAGGGGCGGGCTTGGGAGTGATTGAAATTACTTGTGCTTTGCACTATGTTTTTAATGCTCCGCAAGACAAAATTATTTGGGATGTTGGCCATCAATCCTACCCGCATAAAATTATTACTGGCAGAAAACACCTGATGGAAACCGTAAGAAAACCAAATGGCTTATCTGGTTTTACTAAGCGAAAAGAAAGCGAGTTTGATCCTTTCGGGGCAGGTCATAGCTCTACTTCTATTTCGGCCGCCGTTGGCATTGCTGTGGCAAAGCATCTCAAGCAAGAAAAAGGCGATGTTATTGCGGTGATAGGCGATGGGGCAATGTCGGCTGGTATGGCCTATGAGGCTATGAATAATGCAGGAGATCTCACAGAATATTTTAAAAATAATCGTTTAATTATTGTGTTAAACGATAACGAAATGTCTATTGCCAAGCCAACAGGGGCGATGGCAAATTATTTTTCTCGCTTAGCTTCTTCAAAATCTTATTTAAAAATCCGACAGTTTTCGAAAAGACTTGCTCATCATTTTCCAGATCAACTAAATAAATATCCAAGAAAACTTGAAAAATCAATCAAAGAATGGTGGATGGGCGGCAATATTTTTGAAGAGATGGGTTTTTATTACATAGGCCCTGTCGATGGGCATCGGCTCGATTTGCTGGTGCCAATTTTGCAAAATATTCAACAAACTCAACCAATGCAACCAATTTTGTTGCACTGCATCACAGAAAAAGGCAGGGGCTATAGCCAAACCATGTCCACAGCCGACAAACTGCATGCGGTTTCTACTTTTGATTATGCCACAGGAGTGCAACACAAAAATAAATCTACTGCACCTACTTATTCGCAAGTTTTTGGCACTAAACTTACTCTTTTAGCAAAACAACAACAAAACATTGTGGCAGTAACTGCGGCGATGCCTAGTGGCACAGGGCTTGACATTTTTGCTTTAGAACACAAAGACAGATTTTTTGATGTTGGCATTGCCGAGCAACATGCGGTAACTTTTTCTGCAGGTTTGGCAACCGAAAATATTGTGCCATTTTGTGCCATATATTCTACCTTTTTGCAAAGAAGTTATGATCAGATAATTCATGATGTTGCTATTCAAAATTTGCCTGTTAGATTTATTATTGATAGAGCTGGTTTTGTCGGTGCCGACGGCCCAACTCATGCTGGATCTTTTGATATTGCTTATCTAATTAATTTGCCAAATATGATTTTGATGGCTCCAACTAACGGATTAGAATTTATTCAAATGCTTAACACTGCTTGCACTATCAATAATCAGCCTTCTGCCATCAGAATTCCAAGGGCAAACACCGAAGAAAATCTTAATTATGATGATAAGCAAATTTTACCAGTTGGTAAAGGAAAAATAGTTTTGCAAGGTCAAAAAATTGCCATCATTGCCTACGGCACTATCATAAAAAATGCTTTACTGGCTTCTGAAATATTTTTTGCTCAGTATGGTTTTGGTTTTACGGTGATTAATGCTATGTTTGCCAAGCCTCTTGACGAAGATCTAATTTTAGCCACCGCTCAAAATCATCAAGTTGTTATCACTATCGAAGAAGGAGCGATTGGCGGTTTTGGTAGTTTAGTGGCCAATTTATTGTTGCAAAATAACCTACTTGATGCAGGTAAAGTAGCTTTTCGTTCTTTATTTATGCCCGATCATTTTATTGAGCAAAATACCATCGAAGCAATGCAAGAAGAGGCAAGTTTAAGCCCATCTTATATTGCAGACCTAGCAAAAAAACTATATAATACCATTTCCACTAATTAAAACAATACTATGGTTTTTCACATTCTAACTTCATCTTTTTGGTTAAAAACCTGTCGTTGCGATAGCGCGACTATTTTTTGTTATAAAATCCTTTGTCTGTATAGGTATACAGACAAAGGATTTTTGAAGTTTTTAACCAAAAAGATGAAGTTAGAATGTGGTTTTAATTAGTGGAAATGGTATGAAACATCTCAAAACAAACTCTAGTATTAAAATTAATTTTTTTCGTAGCGAAATTTCAGTTGGCATTTGTATTTTTTTTGCTATTTTTTTGTCTTTATTGGTTAATAATTCTTCTGCAAGTAGCTATTATTTCAAGTTTTTTAGTTCGTTAGTGTTTAGTTTTGCTAACCAAAAATTTGTTATCATCGATTTTATTAATAATATCTTTTTACTTTTATTCTTTTTGCTCATCACAATTGAATTAAAAAAAGAATTTTTGGTCGGAGAATTATCTTTTTCTAAAAGAATTGTTTTTTCGGTTTTTGCTTCTTCTGGAAGTATTTTAGGGGCGATCATTGTTTTTTATATTGCCAAACACAATGAAATCAGCAATATTGAAGGTTTTTTAACTTCTTGCCTTACCGATGGAGCTTTATTGTATTGTTTTGTTAAGTTATGTAAAAAATTTTTTAATAACAAAATAATTTCCATCGTTTTGACAATTACTTCGGTTAATAATGCTATTTTTGTTATTTTAATTAGCACTTTTTACAATAATGCCGAATATGTATATTTATTTTTATTAGCATCAATTTTATCTTGTTTTTTTATCTTTAAATACTGTAATTTTTACAATATTTATGTTTATATCTTTACAGCAATTGTTTTGTGGTTTGTGCTGTGGCTTTGCAATATTCCGCAAGTTTTGGCAGGGGTGGTTTTGGGTATATTTATTCCTTTTAAATATCATCACAAAGCTGTGTCAATAAAAATAGGCAAGCAAATCGCCCCTATTGTTAATTTTTTCATCTTACCTGTTTTTATTTTTGCTAACAGCGGTTTAGATTTTAGTAATTTTAAAATACATTATTTATTGGAGTCAATGATTACCAGTGTGTTTTTTAGTATAGTTATCGGAAAGCAATTAGGTTTTTTATTGTTTGTGTTAGTTATTTATAAGTTAAATATCACCAAATTGCCCAATCAAATCGGTTGGAGCAGGGTTTATTGTTTAGCCATTTTTAATAGTGTAAGCCTAACTCACGGCTTATTTCTTAATTATATGTTGTTTAAAGAAGATGTGGCTTTGCTTAATCAAACAAAACTGGCTTTAATATTAGGAAATTTATGTGTTATTTTATTTGGTTTTATTTTAACCGTAATTTGCAACAAAGCTGATGGTTGGGGTGGCAGGATTCGAACCTACGGGTGGCGGTATCAAAAACCGCTGCCTTACCGCTTGGCTACACCCCAAAAAAAGCATTAAACGAATATTCTTTTTAGAAACAATAAATTTAAATCATTCAAATTAATATGTCAAGCACCTTGTGATAATTTTTATTGTTATAAAATAAATTTTGTTAAATCGTGTTTAGTGTTGATTAAATCTCCTAAATGCTGTTCTACATAGGTTTTGTCGATGTTGATTAGCGAATTTTCGGGCAGGTCGCAGGCATTAAAGCTGAGATCTTCTAAAATTTTTTCTAACAAAGTGTGTAATCTTCTTGCCCCAATGTTTTCGACTTCGTTATTGATTTTAAAGGCGATTTTGGCGATTTCTTTGAGACCAGATCCATCAAAATTAACTTCTACTTTTTCAACGAAAAGCAAGGCTTGATATTGCTTGATGAGACTTGATTCGGGTTCGATTAAAATGCTTAACAAATCGTTTTCTGTTAAAGGTTGCATTTGCACCCTAATTGGAAACCTGCCCTGTAATTCAGGAAGCAAATCGGAAGGTTTGGTTAAATGAAAAGCCCCAGAAGCGATAAATAAAATGTGGTCGGTGTTAATTGAGCCGTGCTTGGTGTTGACTGTTGTGCCTTCGACAATTGGCAACAAATCTCGTTGCACACCTTCTCGCGACACATCGGCAGTTCGCCCAGATTTGGCACAAATTTTGTCTATTTCATCGATAAAAACAATGCCATCGTTTTCGACCGATTTTATGGCTTGGGCAATGATTTTTTCGTTATCTAATAATTTTATTGCCTCATCTTCAATCAGGGCTTTTAGAGCGTCTGGCACCAACATTTTGACTTTTTTGGTTTTTTCACCGCCAATGGCTTTGTTAATCATATCGCCAAGATTTATCATACCAACTTGCCCGCCTGGAATATCAAAACTGTTGCCAAAGTTGTTGGCAGAAGAATTATCGGCGATTTCGATTTCAATTTCTTTGCTATCAAGAGAACCGTTTTCAATGAGGTGCAAAAATTTTTCTTGGGTTTCGTGCGAAGCAGTGTCGCCCACTAAAATTTTGAGTATTTTTTGTTTGGCATTTTTGATTGCCAGTTCTTGTTGTTGTTTTTTGGCTTGAGTTTTGCCATCTTTAATTGCCACCTCAACTAAATCGCGAATAATAGAATCAACATCTCGACCAACATAACCAACTTCGGTAAATTTGGTTGCCTCTATTTTTAAAAAAGGAGCATTAGTGATTTTTGCCAATCTTCTGGCGATTTCGGTTTTGCCGACACCTGTGGGGCCAATCATCAAAATGTTTTTAGGAGAAATTTCGTGGCATAGAGGCGGGGCAATTTTTTTTCGCCGAAATCTGTTTCGCAGGGCGATTGCCACAGATTTTTTTGCCTGCTCTTGCCCGACAATAAAGCGATTAAGTTCGGCAACTATTTGTTTTGGAGTAAGGTTAATGTTATTCATTTGATATTTTTTTTGGTTTTTCGTTATTATAAGTGGCAAAATTTAGCCATAAACCTGCCATAAAAATTGCCAACGAAGTGAAAATAATAATTAAAAGAACCTTAATCATAAATTGTTAATTAAAAAAATCTCCCATTTTTTTAAAAATACTTTCGGCTTTTTGATTGTTGTTTTTATTTAACAAAGCATCAAATTGTTGCAAAGCTAATTTTTCTTCGGCGGTGAGCTTGGTTGGCGAAACTAAATTAATGTGCACAAACATATCGGCTCTTCTGCCACCGCTGTTTAAAATTGTCATTCCCTTGGCTTTTAAACGAAATTGAGTGTTATTTTGAGTGTATTCTGGAATGTTAAGTGTGGTTTTATTGCCATCAATTGTTGGCACTTCAACATTTCCGCCTAAGGTGGCGGTGGTGAAAAGTAAAGGCAATTCGAGATAAAGATCGTTATCTTTACGTACAAAATATTTGTGTTTTCTCACCGAAATATAAACATATAAATCTCCAGCTTTACCGCCTCGAACACCTGCTTCACCTTCGTTGTTTAAGCGAATGCGATTACCATCTTCGACACCAGCCGGAATTTTTACTGAAAGAGTTTTTTCTTTATTTATTCTGCCACTACCATGACATTTTTTGCAAGGATTTTTAATGATGGTGCCCGCCCCTTTGCAAGTGTGGCAAGTTTTTTCAACAATAAAAAACCCTTGTTGAGCCCTTATTTTGCCAGCACCATTGCAAGTGCCACAAGTGTGAGGCTTAGAGTTTTCGGCAGAACCGTTGCCATGGCAAACATCGCAAGTGCTGGCAATGGCAAAATTAATTTTTTGCTCTACTCCTAAAAAGGCTTCTTCTAATGAAATGGTGAGATTGTAGCGAACATCTGAGCCACGATTTGACTGCTTTGCAGAAGATCCGTCAGAAAACATATCGCCAAAATTGCTGAAAATATCGTTAAAATCAAAACCTTCAAAGCCACCTCTTCCGCCACCAGAAGAGCCAGAAAAGCTTTGTTCTTGATGACCGTAGCGATCATAATTGGCTCGTTTGTCGGTATCTTTTAAAATTTCATAAGCCTCGGTTGCTTCTTTAAATTTTCTTTCGGCTTCTTTGTTGCCCGGGTTGCGGTCGGGATGATATTGCATTGCCAATTTGCGATAGGCTTTTTTGATATCTTC